>NZ_JBEPBI010000048.1:0-48619 GCF_040299045.1 Streptomyces sp. NPDC001027 | reverse complement strand
CTCCGTGAGCCGTTGGGCGAGAGCTTCGACAAGCCCGCGGAGCTCATCCGGGCGTTCGACGACGAAGGGCCGGTCCAGCGAGGCGAGTACAGCAGGCAGCCAGTCGAGCCGGTCCACACGCAGTTCGACGCGGAACCAGCGCTCGGTCTGCGGATCTGCGCCGTGCGGGCACGCCAGTTCCTCCACGATCGCGACGCCGGCGGGAAGCCGGGTGCGGATGTGCTCGGCCGTTCCCTGGATCCGGAGGGTCACCTCATGCTGGTACGAGGCAGTGGCGAACCCGGTCAGGACGCGCACCGCCGGGTCGAGTCCGGCGGGTGGTTCGAACGAGCCGGGCAAGGCCCTCACACCGGTGATGCGATCCAACCGGAACGTCCGGTCCTGGCCGGACGTGAGATCCGCAGCCGTTACGTACCACCGGCCCGAGTGGGCGACGAGCCCGTGCGGGTGCAGTGTGCGTTCGCTGCGCCGGCCGTCGGCGGCGGTGTACCGGATCGAGATCGGCCGGTGATGGTTCACGGCGTCGGCGATCGGGAGCAGGACCGTGGAATCCGGGGCGGCTGTCTCACCGGGCGGGGTCGTGAAGGCAAGGGAGCCGAGCACGGCGTCGAGTGTGAGGCGCAGCCGCTCGGGCAGCACTCGCCGGATCTTGGCCGCCGCTGTCTCGCTCGCCGCACCCGCGGCCGTCATCAGGCCTGCCCGCCGGCCCGCGAGCAGGCCGAGCAGCACGGCGAGCGCTTCGTCGTCGCTCAGCATGAGCGGAGGCATGCGGTAGCCGGGGGCGAGCCGGTAGCCGCCGTGGCGGCCGCGCACCGATTCGACGGGCACGTCGAGGTCGAGGAGGTGGTTGACGTAGCGCCGCACGGTGCGTTCGTCGACGCCGAGCCGGTCGGCGAGTTCGGTGACGGTCCGGATGCCTCCCGACTGCAGAAGCTCCAGCAGGGTGAGCACGCGGGCAATAGGGCGAGGCATGCCCTGAAGTCTTCCAAATATACCGGGCGGGTTCCGCCCGGTATTCGTCGTAGCGTGCGACCAGAAGAACCGACCTGCACCGATCTGCCAGGAGAAGACTCATGGATTTTGTCTCTGTCCGCATCATCACGGGCGACGTCGCCCGTCTCGTCGAGTTCTACGAGCGTGCCACCGGCGTATCCGCCACCTGGTCCACCGAGGACTTTGCTGAGCTCAGGACCGCCTCGGCCACCCTCGCGATCGGCAGTGCCCGTACGGTCCCTCTGTTCGCGCCCGGCTCCGCCCGCCCGGCCGACAACCACAGCGTCATCGTTGAGTTCCTTGTCGACGACGTGGACAGCGTGCACCAGAACCTGATCGGTTTCGTGGAGGACTTCGTCAACGAGCCCACCACGATGCCTTGGGGCAATCGCGCACTCCTGTTCCGCGATCCCGACGGCAACCTCGTCAACTTCTTCACCCCTGTCACGCCGGCCGCCATTGAGAAGTTCGCTCGCTGAGAACTACACGGCCGCCCGGCAGGCACACGGCTTCGGCATCGAGCCGACTTCGCTGGCAAACGGTCCGGGCTCGTTGTCACTCAACACCCGGATCGGCCCGTCGGGTGTCACGTCACGTGGTGCCCCGCGCCCGCCCGCCGTACTCGTTCAGGCAGTGGAGGTCGTGGTGGTCCTCGGGCTCGTGCAGCACCAGCGGGCCTTCGGCGCCGTACGCTGCGGCGGCATCGAGCAGGCCGGCCTGCTGCAGGGCGGCCAGCATGTGGGCGGGTTCAGGCAGCTCGTTGGCAGCGCAGGGCGGCGTCGGCGGCCGGGACGTACGTCCTCCCGGTGGTGGCGGGCAGCTGCGCGATGCGTTCCCACTCTGCGACTTCGGCGGGGCCGCGTTCGCCGTCGCCCAGGCCCTCGCGGTCGCGGCCGAGGTGCTGATGCAGCCGGGCGCCCTTGAGCGCGGCCGTGGCCTCAGTGGCGGTCATGCCGGTGGCGCGCCGTCGAACCGAGCTGCCGCCGGCCTCCGCCCGGTCGACGGTTGGCGGGGAGCGGCCGCGCCGGGCGCGGGAGCGCAGGAACGGCGACCGGATCGAGGCTCAGGGGTGCTCGCACGGGCCTCTCAATCGTCACGGAAAGGACGCGATATCGGGCGCCGCGTCTCGGGTGCGGCGGCCACAGATGAGCCGAGACTCAGTAGTTGTCACCGGCAGAGCCGGAGACGGGGCGAATGAGACCGAATGAAGCAGCACCTTGCTGTCGTCGAAGCTCAGCGGCGCCGAGGTGCGCGGCTCGACCGCTGGGACGGGTGCGATACCGGCCAGCTCGTCCAGCGAGACGCCGTACTCCTTCGCCAGCCGCAGCACCACCTCCAGGGTGGGCTTGCGCCGGCCGGCCTCGATCCGCGACAACGTGCTCGGTGAGATGCCCGTCGCGCGCAGCTGATACCGGCGAGCGTGGCGCCGTGCTGCTCGCGCGCGGCTCGCAGCCTGGGCCCCGTCGCCGCCAACGTGCCGTCCACCTCGTCGACTGCCACCGTGACCGTTCCTCCCGACCGCACTGCTCCACCGTCTGCCCTGCGAGTTTGCCAGGATGGCAAGGTCGATCGCATCGGGTGGGCGCCGCGCCGCATGATCGATGAAT
The DNA here is from genome assembly GCF_040299045.1 of Streptomyces sp. NPDC001027. Classification (NCBI taxonomy): domain Bacteria; kingdom Bacillati; phylum Actinomycetota; class Actinomycetes; order Kitasatosporales; family Streptomycetaceae; genus Streptomyces; species Streptomyces sp. NPDC001027. The sequence goes on along the minus strand of NZ_JBEPBI010000048.1, from coordinate 46,019 downwards.
AGTCGCGTCTGCCCGCCAACCGAGGAGAAGCCCCCCATGCAATCCGAGCCGACCGCCGAACTCCGCCACCGCACCGTCGAGGCCCCGGCCGGACGCCTGCACCTGGTCGAGCAGGGCACGGGCCCGCTGGTCCTGCTCGTGCACGGCTTTCCCGAGTCCTGGTACTCCTGGCGCCGCCAGATCCCGGCCCTCGCCGCGGCCGGTTACCGGGTGGCGGCGATCGACGTGCGAGGCTACGGCCGTTCTTCCAAGCCGGAGGCGACCGGCGCCTACCGGATGCTCGACCTGGTGGAGGACAACGTTGCCGTCGTGCACGCCCTCGGCGAGGAGAACGCGGTGGTCGTCGGCCACGACTGGGGTTCCAACATCGCCTCCGCCTCCGCCCTGCTCCACCCCGAGGTCTTCCGCGCCGTCGGCCTGCTGAGCGTTCCCTACGCGCCGCCCGGCGGCCCCCGCCCCACCGACGTCTTCGGCCAGATCGGCGGCCCTGAGCAGGAGTTCTACGTCTCCTACTTCCAGGAGCCGGGCCGCGCCGAAGCGGAGATCGAGCCCGACGTCCGAGGGTGGCTCGCGGGCTTCTACGCGGCCCTGTCCGCCGACACCATGCCCGCCCAGGACGAACCCGACCCGCACTTCGTTGCGCGCGCCGGCGGCCGGCTGCGCGACCGCTTCCCCACGGGGGTCCTCCCGGCCTGGCTGAGCAAGGACGACCTCGACGTCTACGCCGGCGAGTTCGAGCGCACAGGGATCACCAGCGCACTCAACCGCTACCGCAACATGGACCGAGACTGGGAAGACCTCGCCCCGCACCGCGGAGCCCCGATCAAGCAGCCCGCCCTGTTCATCGGGGGCGCCCTGGACGCCTCCACCACCTGGATGGCCGACGCCATCGACGCCTACCCCACCACCCTCCCCGCCCTGGCCGCCTCCCACCTCTTGGACGGCTGCGGCCACTGGATCCAGCAGGAACGCCCCGATGAGGTCAACAGCCTGCTGACCGACTGGCTCGCCACCATCCACGGCTGAACCGGGCGGGCTACCCGGGCACCCTGGCGGTTCGTTCGGGGTGGGCGGCGGTGACGCAGCGCGTGGCGGTCTGCCCGGTGATGCCGAACATCCGCATCAGCCCGAGCGGGTCGGCGATTCCGGCCGCTTCAAGGAACGGAAGGCGCCGCCGGTACTCGGCGACGGCGGGACGGGGCCGCATCCTGCACCCGTAGTCAGCGCTTCTGTCCCGCGCCTCAGACGAGCAGCACTCGGCGTCGTACCGATCGGCGCCGAGCCGATGCCCGAAGCCATGCCACCACTGCGCGGTAGATGGCTTCGGCTGGTCAGGCGCCGGAAGGAGCTACGCGCTCCGGGTCAGCAGACCGGCGTCGATGACCTCAGCGATAAGGGTGGCGCCGCGGCTGTTCTGGTGGATGTGGTCGGTCGTGAGGACGAGACCTCGCCGCCGCGAGATCGTGTCGAGGCTGCGGCGCAGCACTGCGTGCTGGACGAGGACGCCGACGCCCGCTGCGGGCGTCACCTCCCGGTAGGAAATCGGCGGCGGGTCCACTTGGCGCAGTTCCTCGATCTGGCGTTCGTGGAGCGGCAGGTAGGCCACCTCGTCGGTGGCGGCGACCTCGGCGATCATCCGGCTGTACGCCTGCGATGCCTGTGCCGCTGCTGCGTCGAGTTGTTGGCCGAGTACCGGTAGCGACAGCAGACCGATCGTCGCGTCGGTCTCCGCTCGCAGCCGTGCGACGACGGCTCCCAGGCACTGTTGGAACCAGCCTGCCGACGGGCGATCGGGGAGCTTTTTGCGCTTCATGGCCTGCTCGACGGGGTAGCCGGCAAGGCTCGCTCGGGCGTCGTTGGTCCCGATCAACACGGTGATCACATCGGGTGGGTTCGTGACGACAGCGTCGAGGCGCTGCATGAGTTTGTAGGCGAAGTCGCCGTTGGCGCCGAAACGGGCAAGCTGCACGTCGCCGGGAGGGAGGCGTCGTCCGAGAAGTTCCAGGTAGTCGACGCTGAACTGCGCGCGGGTGAGGCTGTCGCCCAGGCACGCGATGCGTGTCGTCACGGCGCTTCCTCAGGGCTGGGCATGCCGACGCGTTCGATCGGGCGGGTGCGGGTGCCGGTCCGAGGACGGTGGTCGGTGCCGAGGGGCGCAGTGATGGCCAGGATGGACGTCGACCCCTCCATGTCGACCACGTGCCAAACACCGGCCGGGTTGATGGTGGCCTCGCCCGGCCCGAGCAGAACGTGGTCCTGCAGCCCGTCCACGTCGCGAGTGACCGTCACGGACCCGCTGAGGCAAACGACCAGCTCGTCGCCTGCAGGGTGGCTCTCCCAATGGTCGCCGAGCCCGTCGCCGTCGAAGATCATCACCATCCGTCCCTCGGCGCCGTCTGCCGCGACCGCGGCGCTGTAGGCCTGGAGCGCCTCCGGGTCCCAAGTGAATCCCTCGACGGGCTTCGCTCTCGATCCCAGTCCGAGATGCACGGGGGTGGTCCGCAGGTCCACGGCATTGCGTTCGTGGTTGACGAGTCTCATGCCGACGATCGTCCACGACAGCGATCGGGCGGTCTTGAAGAAAAGGGAAGTGAAGCCGACGCGAAGGGCGCACGGTTGGCGGCTACCCCGCTCCGAGGAGGACTTCGCCGCGACGCCAGGCCGTCGGCGATCGGCCCGTGAACTCGCGCCAGTCCCGGACGAGATGGGCCTGGTCGGCGTAGCCGGAGACGGATGCCACATCGCCCCACGGGAGCGCGTCCTGCGCCGCCGCCAGCTCGTGCGCGTGCTCGAAGCGCAGGACTCGGGCGACGGTCTTCGGCGACAGGCCCACCTCACCGCGAAACCGCTCGGTGAGGTACCGACGGCTCCAGCCGAGTTCCGCGGCGACCGCACCGACCCGGACGCAACCCCGCGCGGCGACGAGACGGCGCCACGCCTCGGCCACCTCGGGGCGCAGCCGACGCACAGGGTCGCCACTGGCGCCACGGCCGACAGCTCGAAGGAGCAATTCGTCCAGCGCGGTGAACCGCGCCGCCCATGTCGTCGCCGATCGGAGCCGGTCGACCAGCTCGACGGCAAGCGCTCCGAGAAGCTCGTCAAGTGGGACCAGCCGGCGGGCGAGCTCGGCGGACGGCATGCCGTAGATCGCACGGGCCCCGAGCGGTGTCAGCGATACCCGGACACCTTGCTGGCGTCCGTCGTGGTGAACCGCGACGGACCGGCACATCAGACCGCCGGCCACGCTGCCGAATCGAGTGACCGGTGACCCGTCGTCAACGCCCGCCGCCACCTCCAATGGATCTGACAGGCTGATCACCGCGTTGAGCGCGCGGCCCGGCGGGCCGCAATGCACCCCCGTCGGAAACCCGCGGAGGTCGAAGCCGACATAGGAGTCGACGTACTCCCGCAAGACAGGCGCCGGACGTGCACCGATCCCGGTGGCCGTGTGGTTCAGCAGCGGTGCACTGTACGTCTCCCGCCGTCCTTCGGCGAATTCGTACGGGATGTTGCGCCGGTTCTCGTCAAAGAACCGCTGAGGGTCCCGATCCACCACTACAACTCCCTAACTCCCCTGACATGCACCGCAGTTACCCGTGCGCAGGCTACAGGTGGGGTCTGTCTGACAGACCCCGTACACCCTCGCAGGCAGCGGCGAGTTCAACGGGACGGTGTCCACGACGCCGTCGCCAGCGACGCCGCGACCGGCATCTTGTGGCTCCACCCTCGCACCGCCACCGCTCTCGGCACCCGACAACAATCGGCAGCGGCTGGTAAGCGCCCCTGTGGCCCCGAGACATGGCGATCCACACGACACCCGCCCCGGGGCGGTATGTTGCGACCTGGGTTCGCTCCAGTAGCAAGATTCCCCGCCGCCAGGCGCACGGACGGTCGGCAGGGCCAATTCGCCTGCCGAGCCCTGGTCAACGCCCGCTTCTCCGAGATCTGCACCCTGCGACCTCGTCGCCTCAACGAAGGAACTCGCTCCTTGTTCCCCATACGCGACGCCCGGCGACGCCTCGCCGCGGCCGTCACCGTCGTCCTCGCCCTCACCGCCACCGGCGCCGCCCTGCCCTCACCCGCGACGGCCGCGCCCGCCGTCGGCCTCACGGCCACGGGGGCCGCGGACCAGTCGGTCGTCGCCTTCCCGAAGGGGAACGTCATCACCGGGGCCACCGCCTCGGGCTACCTGACCTACAACCCGGCCACCGGCCGAAGCTGGCTTCCCGCCGCGGGCGGCGCCGCGACGAAATGGCCGTCGAGCTTCACCGTCCTGGGCACCGGGTCCGGCGACCTCGTCGCCACGTACGCCGCCCCCGCCAACACCACCGGCATGATCACGGACATGGCGACCGGATCGGTCGTCTACTCCTACTACCCCGGCCCCTCCGCCTCCGGGGTCACCTTCGCGGGCGCCGCCGGCGTCTGCCTCTTCACCACGCTGGACAACGCCGCGGGCGGCAAGACGCTCCGAATGCACACCAACGACATGCCGCTGCGCACGGTGACCGGCCTTCCGGACACGGCCACCGAGGTGAAGGTCGTGCCCGCCACCGCCGCCCACGCCCAGGTGACCTACGCCACCGGCGCCGGCACGGACACACAGCGCTTCCTCGGTCTCCTCGACCTTGCCGCCGGCACCGTGACCGAGACCTACGAGCTGCCGGCCGCCGACGTGAGCACGGACATCGCGCTCTCGCCGACGCGCGTGGCGTGGGTCGAGTACGACCCCACGTCCGACGCGGCGTACGAGGCGACGGTGGCCGTCACCGACCGCTCCACCGGAACGCGGCAGCACATCCCCGTGGGCAAGGTGCGGTCCAAGAGCGTGGAGATCGGCCTGCAGGGCGACTGGGTGACGTACGGCGACCGAAGCGCCCTGGACGCCGACGGCACCTACTCCTCGGACGCGCTGACCGCGTACGACCTGACGAGCGGCGCCACCCGCAAGCTCCTCGACCACCTCACCTCCGCCGCCACCGCCCCCGACGGCACACTCTTCGCGCGCGGCGGCACGGTCGCCGGCAACGAGGGCGTGTACCGGATCGCGCCCGGCCAGGACGGCCTGCCGGCCGCGACCCTGGTCGCCGGCACCGGCGAGTCCACCCGGGTCACGCTGACCGGCTCCGACGTCCCCGCCGCGATCGACCTAGATCCACGCGGCGGCGACGCGGCGATGGCATGGAAGCTGTCCCGGAACAACGTCTTCGTGACCGTCACGCTGCGGCACGTCCGCACGGGCAAGACCGTCACCGCGTACTTCACGCGCCCCCTGCAGTCCTCCGTCACCTTCAACTGGGACGGCGAACTGGGGTGGCCGGAGCGAGGCAACGCCTACAACGGCGCCTACACCTGGACGCTCGTCGCCAAGCCCCTCAACGGCATCGGCCCCGACCTCACGTCTTCAGGCACGTTCACGGTCACACGCACCGCCAAGCCGCACGACTTCGACGACAACGGCGCGCCGAACGTGCTCGCACGAGACAGCGCCGGGCGTCTGTGGAGCAGCGACACCTACTACGACCCCTACAACCCCGGGCAGTTGGCGGAGCACGAGAGAAGGCTCATCGGCCCGGGCTGGAGCATCTACAACCAGATCGAGGCCGTCGGCAACGTGGGCGGCTCCCAGCACGCCGACCTGATCGCCCGTGACGGCAGCGGTGTGCTGTGGCTGTACCTCGGCACCGGCGCCGGCGGCTTCTCGAGCCGCACGAGAATCGGCGGCGGCTGGCAGACCTACAACAAGATCACCGGCGGCGCCGACTACACCGGGGACGGCCGGGCCGACCTGCTCGCCACCGACGCTTCCGGGGTGCTCTGGCTCTACAGGGGCACCGGCAACCACGCCGCTCCGTTCGCGACCCGGACGAAGCTCGGCGGCGGCTGGGGCCCCTACAACAAGATCACCGCTGTGGGGAACGTCGGCGGCACCGCCGCGGGCGACCTCGTCGCCCGGGACGCCGGCGGTGTGCTGTGGCTGTACCTCGGACACGGCAACGGCACCTTCGCCTCACGCGTCAGGATCGGCAGCGGCTGGAACGTCTACAGCGACCTCGTCGGCATCGGCGACGCCGACCACGACGGCCGACCCGACCTGCTCGCATACGACAAGAGACAGAACATGACGTACCTCTACCGCGGCACCGGCAACTCGTCGGCACCATTCGCGACGCGGATGAACTACTCCCCCAACAACCCAACCGTCGCCTACAACCGCCTGGCATGACACATGCGTGATCGCCGCGCAGCCCGTGTCCAGAGTTGAGGTTCAAGGCCCGACCATCGGGCCTTGAACCCGTCGATGCAGGGACCGCCTCCCCCGGCCGCGGAACCGGGAGCGGGATCTACGCTGGGCGCTCCTTCCGCCCTGTCCGAGGAGTAGCGTGCCGCCGGCCTTCGTCCACCAAATCACCAAATACGCACCTGCCGACCGCGACGAGCACGGCCGCTACACCGGCGCCGAGGACGCGGTCAGCGACCATGGACCTGTCGAAGCGGCGTATCTGGCGGCGATCGCCGCCTTCGCGGAGGCATCAGGCATCGACCGGTTGGAGATCCGCGAGCCTGCGATCACCGGCTTCGTCCAGTTCGGTGTGGAGGCGCCGGTTGAGGGGCACGGCCTCGACGGGCTCTTCCCGCCCGACCTGACCGGCTACCACGACGGGGCCGAGGTCTCTCTTCCGGTCGCCCTGGAACTGGTCCGGGCCATGCTCCGGGACCAAGGCGCTTGGTGCCGACTGGAGGTGGGGGATTTGTTCACCGTGCATGTCGGGTGGGACCAGTATGTGTACGTGGGCAGCGACCGGCCCTGTGCGGACGCGGTGGCCCGTACACGGGAACTCGGCCTCTTTCCGGAACCGCTTACCGCCTCGCCCTACGCGGCCGAGGCCGACGAAGCGGAAGTGACGGAACCAGCCGACGAGCACTTCTGGACACGCGTGAACGCCGCGCTGGCCTCACGACATGCACTGCTCCTCGAGGAAGGCTACGTCCGCAACGCCGCACGCTGGCACCGAATCACACCGGAGAACCTCGACACCGTGCGCGCCGACCTCGGGCCGCGCGCCCTGCTGACGGTCTGGCCCGACCTGACCCCGAACGTCGGCGCCGTCCTCGCCGCAATGCCCCAGGAGGAATCCATCGACTTCGTCTGGGAGGCACAGAACGGGACGATCAGTCACACGATCGTCGACGGCACCGACTACCAGGCGCTCAGCGCCCACGTGGCCAGTGCCCGTGCCGCCTGCGCCCTCCCCCTGGCGCTCGCCGAACGCCACCCGCTGCTCTGTGCCGCCCTCCCAGACAGCGACGGCGTACTGCGCGCCCGGTGGTGACCGGTTCGCATGCCACGCGAACCAGCAGGCCCTGTCCATCGACGACCGACACACCCTGGGGTGCCGCCGGCGGGCGTTCCATGCCAGTCATGCCATGCCGTGCCAGCGGCCGCATCGTGAGCCCTCGGCATCGGTGACATGCGAGTCGGCGCGCCTCGCCACCCAGATTGACCTGCACAGGCGGCGATGCTCTGTCTCGCCCCACCGGTCGCACGTCGTCGTCGGATCAGAGGAGTTCGGGCTGCGGTTCGCGTCGCGGTTCCGGGTGGGCCGGCACGGCCGTCAGTTCCGACTGCCTTCGTCTCTCCCGTCACCGGCGACACCACGGACGACGACGTGACTTTGTCGGCCACCCAGTCCAGTGCGTTCACCGCGGTGACGTACCAGTTCCGGATCGGCGACGGCGTCAACCGGGAGTCCATTCCCGTCACCTACGTGACGAAGAACGGCTCCTCTCTCTCCTCCTGGCCGCTCTCCTTCTCCTCTTCCGCCAACCCGGCCGACCTCACCTGGGCGGCGACGAGCCAGCTCACCGACGACGGCCCGGTGCAGGTAAGGGCGCTGTTCACCGACGGCGCCCACACCTACGGCACCGACCCGGCGACGGTCACCGTCGACCGCAAGGCCGAAAACGCGCCCAGCAACCCGATCGGTCCGGGCACGGTCAACCTGCTCACCGGGAACTTCGCCCTGGACGCCACGGACGCCGGCGCATTCGGCGCCTCAGTCACCCGTACCCTCTCCTCCCGTGACCCGCTCGCCGGGGCGGGCCAGCCCGGCCAGGTCGCCGTCTTCGGTCCCAACTGGACGTCGGGCATCACCGCGTCGGCCTCCGAGTGGACGTACGTGAAGAAGACGTCGACCACCTGCCAGCTCGTCGCCGACCTGCCGGGCCACGACCGGCCCTGCAGCCTGCCGCACGCGGCGAGAATGTGCTTGTAGTCGGGCGGGAGGATGGTCTCCTTTCACGACCGACGTGCGGTGCGGGACCACCATTACGGCCCATCCGCCCACTTGTCCGGACGTCCGCGCAGCCGAGGCTCGCCCATCGGGGAGCTGCTCGCTCATCCGCACAAGGCCCGTTCGGCGGGGGCGAGTTCGTCCCGCTCGGCCCTGACCTCCGCCAACTGCTGGCCCAGCTGTTCTTCGAGTTCGTCCGGCTCCGCACGCCGTGCGGTGATCCGTATCAGCCGTTCGGGATCCAGCATGCCCCAGACAGTGGGCGGCCACTCAACCGCGGCGGGCGGGAACCGGACGGCTGGGTACCAGTTTCTGCCGTCGACCGCATACGCAGGACGGCTCTGGCGTTGTTGCATAGCAGCCTTTTGATCTTCGACTTCAGGCCGGCGAAGGCTTACTGGTCGGCGACCGGGTGGGCGCGGAGCGCGGGGTCGAGCAGGTCATGGGAGGCCTGAGCCGGGGCTTCGTCCTCTCCATAAGCGTTTGCGGTGAGGAAGTCGGTCTCGATGGGCGTCAGGTTCGCGATCAGGGTGTCGAGTGGGTAGGTGTCGACGAAGCGGGCTCGGGTGTGAGTGACGAGCATGATCGCGAAGGGCTCGTCGCCGGGCATCGGGAGGCCGGGGTAGACGTCGCCGCCCCAGTACATGACCGGCGCCTCGGTGCCGTGGTGCGCGAAGCGGCCCGCGCCGGCCAGCATCAGCAGATCGGTCTGGGTGCTGGTCACCTCGCCGTGGTAGTCGTACAGATAGACCTCCAGAGCCTCGTCACGGTGGCGGAGCAGGCTGAAGCCTTGGGCGGCGCGCGGGGCGAGCAGTCGCAGGGGGGTCTTGTCCCGCTCGGCGCGGATTCCGGCGACTGCCTGCGGGTAGCAGGCGGCGGTCTCGGCCAGGTCCCAGTCCGGGTCGGCGCCGTCGATGGCCCACCCCACGTACATCGCGGACGGGTTCTCGATGATGTCAACGCCTGGCAAGGGCGTGCGCAGCCACTCGTCGAAGCCATCGCGCGACATCGGTATCCGTGTCGCCAGCATGAACGAACGAGCGCCCATCAAGTGTCTCCTCGGGGCAACAGCGGCGGACCTGACCGGCATCCGCCGACCACCGGCCCGGAAACCATCGGGTGCCTCGCACAATAGCCCCGCCCACCCACGCCGTTTCAGGCCCGCATACTTCCACGGCGAAACTCAGTATCAAGTTCCGTGGTTTCACCTAGCGGCCGCCACCGCAGCCGCGCCCCCTAACGAGCTCGTGCATGGTTGGCCGTGAGACGTCGAGGACTGCGGTGGGGCTCGGGGATCACATCTGCCCTGCCGATTTCAGGTCCGTGATCTCTTGGTGGGACAGCAGGCCGGCGATGGCCTGGACGGTGTCGCTCATGTGCTCGCGGCGGCCGAGGTGGCGTGCGAGTGCCCGCCAGTTCTTCAGGTGGGCGATGCCGTGCTCGACACGGATACGGCGTGAGGAGTGCGTTTTGCGCTGGCGCTCGTATATCTCCTCGTACCAGTCTGGGGCGTTCTTCTTGAACTTGCGGTGCGGTGGTGTCACCACACGTCCGCCGGTCTGAGCACCCAGACCCTGATAGCCGGCATCGGCGAGGATCTCGACCGCGGGTCCGTCGGCCAGGAGCTTGACCAGCCCCAACTGGCGTGCGTGGGTGATGTCCGCGCAGCTTCCGGGCTTGGTCGGGCTGCAGAACAGCACCCGGCCGTCCTCATCCGTGACCACCATGGATTTGACGGCGTTCTGCTTGTTCTTGCCGGAGATGAACTTGTCCCGGTCCTTGCGTCCTTGGGCCGGGCGGCGGACCCGGATCTCGGTGCCGTCGATGATGCCTGTCTTCCCGGTCGCGCCGAGATGGTCGACGACCTCGGCCAGGCTTCGCAGCCGCACGTCGGGGCTGATGGTGCACCCCCGCTCGGCGAGCAGGGGCCGCACCTCGCCGACGGCCCGGGTGATGGTCGAGCGGTCTACTCCGAACCAGCAGGCCAGCACGTCGTGGGTGGTCCCGTGACGGAGATGGACCAAGGTGGCCAGCAGCCGGTCATGGCCGTCACTCCCGCCGACTCCACCCGGTGCTCCTTGGCTCCCATGCGTTGCCGTCGATCCACATATCGTGGAGCGGGCGTGGTTACTGGCGTCCAGGTGGAGCGCGTTATTGTTCCTGCAGGAACCACAGCTCGCGTGACCTCGGCTGCGACAATCCTTGCGGACCAATCCTGGGAGGGGAACGTGATCCGGATCGAACCGGTGTGGACCTGGAAAAGCTGGTTCCAGCTTGCCGTTTTCCTCGCGTGGGGAGTCCTGGTGGGACGATCCGGGGGTGACGGCTGGTGGTTCTTCCTCAGCCTTCTATTCTTGATCGCCCAACTCGCATATCTGCCTCGTACTGTGCCGTTCCGTCGGGTCAGGACGGGAACGTTGACTGACGGAGGCCATGCGGCAGGGCCGCTACAGCCGTGGGGATCATCTTCGGATTGACGGCTGGAAGAGCGCTACCGCGATGCCCGAAGGGTCGTTGCCCCTGACCGAGTCGGGTCGCACCCAGCATGACTGAGCTTTTTGCATCGCCTGTTGACGGCCGCCCTTCACCGCTCTCGACGACGGATCCGGGCCGAACATGCTGGTGGTCCACCCCGGCGGCGGAGATGCGACGACCTGGGACGGCGTCACCCGCCGCCTCACCGACGACTTCCGCGTCGTGAGGATCCGACGACGAATCTACGTTCCCGAAGCAGACATCGCCCTTCCTACTTCGATGGCCATTCCCCTGGGCCGCACCTATTGCCTGCGGGGAAGACCGTTCGACTGAAGCCCCGCGGGGCTCTTCGCTGCGTAGGCGACCGTCGTCCACCACTACGCCGTCTCACCCGCCGCCTCGGGCCGGCCACAACGCCACCCCGGGGCAGCAGCCGTTCACGGCCGTGATCTGCCGGCCACGGTCCATGTTGCGAGCTCGGGCAGGCTGACGACGAGGTCGGCGGCGGACGAGGTGGCGGTCAGCGCCAGATTCAGATGTCGGCAGTGACCATGGCATCAGGGAGTACGTTGGGGCGACCATGCCGCGTGTGCCCGTCGTCGCTCTGACGCGTGTTCGGCCGAAGAGGCTAGCTCTGACCTCTCTGCCGCATTCTGGACCTGATGTACGCGACCACCGTGACAACGATGATGAGCAGGACTGTGTCCTCGACCAGGGTCCACAGCGCGTTCGTGACGGAATGTCCGAAGGCGACGGCGGTGACAAAGTGGGCGATCGCGATGGCGAAGAGCACGAGGGTGAGTCGCAGCAGCGTGAACCCTGGCTTCTTCTCGTTCGACTCAGCTGTCATTTCTGCCTTCATCGTCTCCGGCTCGCCGATCTCCCTGGGGTTCTCCATGATCTTCTAGCCCAGCCTGTCTTTGATCACGTTGGCGATCCTGGTCACCAGACTTGAGAGGTGGATACGTGCGAATTTGGATTCCACCTTCTCCGCTGCCTTGGTCAGGAACGATCTGGTTTTTTTGCGGAGGAAGGTCTTTCCGGAACTGGTTTTCAGGAACCTCTTGGTCGCGCCCCCGGGGACCCCGCCTGCGAAGGCGGCGATGACGAAGTTGCTGATCGCCTCGCCCCAGGAGAAGCCTCCGTCCCAGCGGGTTTCGACATAGTACGACGCCGCAGAGGACAGCCCGGTGACTATCGCGCTGCACAGAGCGAAGACCACGTTGGCCACGGTGCCCGGCGCCGTGGCCCACAGCTTGATCTGCCTGACCTGGCCCGCATAGTCGCCGAACGCAGATGAGGTCGCGGTGGTGTCGGAGGCGTACACGAACTCCAGGACGCGGCAGTCGGCCGTCGACGGGGCGTTCGCGCAGGCCGCGGCGGACACGGCGCTGGTCGGCGCGAGGACGTACTGCGGCTGGGCCAGCACTTCTCCGTCGGGAGACGTTGACCGCGCGAGAGACGACGGTGGTGGTGTTCGCGGAGGAGTCGCTCACCGCGTAGCTGGTGTCCACCTGCCAGGTGGACGCGGCGCTGGACACCTTCTTGAACTTGGTGACGCTGCCGCCGGAGTCCTTGAGCGTGTACGTGTCCGCGCTGAGGGTCAAGGTGAGGTTCTCCGCGCCGGTCTCGGGTGTCCAGCCGCCGGAGGAGTTGAGGGTGAATCCGGTCTGGCCGCCGTCAGCGTCCATGACGGCGACCGAGGTCGACGTCAATGTGCGGGCCAAGCTGGAACCGCTGCGTGGGAAGCTGGTCAGACCCGTCGACCGCGGCTGGCTGCGCAAACTCCCCGATGACCGGTGCACCATCCGTCTATGAGCTGCTCCGCCACCGACTACGGCCGTGCTGCGAAGCCGTAACCACAATGTCCTCGGCAACAAGGTGTCCGAATCCGCCATCCGCCGCTGGCGCGACGAGCTGATCACCCTGCTCGCCGCGCAGGCCCCGCGCTTGGACCGTGCCCTGAAGCAAGTGGCCAGACAGGGCGGGGAAGTGGTCCCCTGATCGACGGAACCCTCATCCCCACCCACGCGCAGCGTTGGCCGTCCAGGGGTAGTCAGGGGCGTCCGGGGGTGGAAGGGGAGGAATTCGGGGGCTGTCGGCCACACGTGAGCCACCTCGATGGTGTTTTGGCGCAGCCAACATCTCCGTGCCCCTCGTGCAGGGTTGCGCGGTCGCGCTTCTGGACTGCCGGCAGGTGGTCCTCATCAGGCGGGCCGCGCCATCGCGGCCGCCGCGGCGGCCCTGGCTTCGGCTGGACCGCCCGGCCGCCTCACGACCATGTCCCAGAACGCGATCTGCTGCCATGCTGAGAGTCGCCGTCGTCGGTCGGGGTCCGATCGTCGTGGTCTTTCGGGGGAAGGGGCGGGCATGGCCGATCGTAAGGACGTCGGGGTACCGGATCGGCGTGCCGTCGCGTGGGGCTGGTTTGTGGCGTGGCTCGCGGTGGGGGCGTGTGCCGGAACCGGACTGGCCGCCCTGCTGTCGGTGGGCGTCGTCCTGTTGCTTGTGGCCGCGGTCGCGGCGGGTCTCCTGCTGCGCACGTCTCCCAGGAACGCGATCGTCGGGCTGTCGGCTGGTCCGGCCGTGCCGCTCTTCTACCTCGCTTACCTGAACCGGGGCGGTCCGGGGACCGTGTGCCGAACGTCCGCCGACGGCCAGTCGTGCACCGACGAGTACACTCCGATCCCGTTCCTCGTAGGGGGCCTGGTCCTCCTCTGCGCAGGCTTTCTGATCTTCATGGCGCTCCACCGCAGAAGCAGGCGAACCGGCTGACCCGACGACGGCCGTTCGCGAGGCGGGCGTGGGCGGTGCGACCGTCACCAGGTTCCATCGGCCGTGCTCTTCGCCGGGCCGAGGACGTCGACGTGACCGTGATCGCCGTAGACGGCTCTCCGCCGGCGGCGGCGAACACGGTCGCGGTGCGGTCCGACCGCGCCTGCTCGTCCACGCCGTAGTCGGTCCGCACGACGGCCTCGCGGATATGAACGCTCTTCACACACCGATTCGCCTGCTCAGACTGTCCCTCCAGCCACGTACCGGGGTAATCCCGTACGGCCTCCGCGACGCAGGCGCCTGGCCAGACTCCACATCGCGGGCGTCTTCTTCTGGCCCGGCCGGTGTCCATAAGAAACTGCCTAGTCGCCGGGCGTGGTCACGCATCGGTGGCCGGCATGGTGGTGCGCGCATCCACCCGGAGGCATCGCGTGGACGACCCACTGGATCCCGAGTGCCAGGGCCGCCGCGGCTGTAAGAAGGATCGCGACGTGGGCCGTTCGAGCCCACCAGGTCTTCCAGATCCTGACGGTCAGCGCCAGAACCAGGACGACCAGCCCCGACAGCACCAGGACTGCCACGGCGATGCCCGCTATGAGCACTTGAAGCATGAGATCACCATGCCCGCCCGCGGCCATGCCCACCCCCGCCGCACGGCGGCGGTTGCCGCTCATCCAGGACAGGGCGTCCGCGAAGGCCTCCCGGACAGGCCCGACTTGATGGAAACATCCCAGTCTAGGCGGTTTCCCGATGGCTCGGTCCGGCCGCATAGGCCAGCGGAGGTGCGATCGCCTGGACGTCCGCTCCCTCGCCCACCCACAGCGCGATGAACAGGGCGGCGGTCGCCTCCAGGAGCCCGGCCCGTGAGAGACCGCCGCCGGCCACCGGTTCACAGCCCACGTCCCGCACCAACTCGCGTACACGCGCGAGGGCCGTCTCGTCGTCCCCGCAGACCGGCACGGCCAGTGGTCGCCCATCGAAGACGGGCGGCCGCATACGCCACACGTCCTCGTGACAGAGGTTGAAAGCCTTGACCACATGAGCTCCCGGCGCCGCAGCAGCCAGTTGCTGCGCGGCTGAAGGGCCTCCTTCCGTCAGCAGCCGAAAGCCCGGGCCGACCGGGTTGGAGCAGTCGAGGAGCACCTTGCCCTCCAGGGCCGCGCGCAGTTCCCGTGCCACCTCTGCCCCCGCGCCGAAGGGCAGCGCGGCCAACACCGCCTCCTGACCGAACTCGGCCGCCGCCCGCAGACTGGCAGGCCTCACGTCGCTTCCGATGCGCATGGCAAGCCGCTCCGCCTGGTGTGCGTCCCGTCCCCCGACGGTCACCTCGTGCCCGGCCCGCACCCAGTGGGTGGCGAGCGCGTCGGCCATGCGTCCCGTTCCCAGCACGCCGATTCTCATCACACGTTCCCTCTCCATGCCTTCTTCGCCGTTCACACCGACGCTAGAAGGCGGTTCGGGCACCATTTGGTACGTGACGACCGACGCCTTCCTCGCCGACTGCCGCGCACGCCTCGCCTTCGACCTGCTCGCCAACACCTGGAACGCTGTGGTCCTCTGGGCCCTGCGAGACGGCCCCAGGCGCCATGTCGACCTACGGGAGCGGATCGGAGGCATCAGCTCCAAGGTCCTCACCGAGACTCTGCGACGGCTGCAGTTCAACGGACTGGTCGACCGGCAGGCACACCCCGACGCGCCATCACGGGTCGAGTACCGACTCACCGCTCTGGGCCGGACCCTGCTCGTGCCCATCGACGCCGTCGGCGCATGGGCCTTCGAGTACGGCGACGAGGTCATGGCAGCCCAGGAAGCAGCATGCACTCCCGCCCCGCAGCCCCTTCGTCCCACTCGCCAGAGCGGTCCACAGTGAGAGCACAGACGTCGCCGGCAGATGAGTGCACAGCCCAGGACGAGGAAGGCTTCGGGGATGTCGCCGCGCATCTCCCAGCGGACCCGCAGGCGGCGGAACCAGCAAGGGTGGGCTAACGCGCGCTCCACGAACCAGCGTTGGGTGCCCAGACCGCAGCCTTGCTCGGTGCCCCGGCGGGCGATCAACGGCTTCACGCCGAGACCCCAGATCATGCGGCGGTACGAGTTACCACGGCTGCGGCCGCGCCGCGCGCTACTCCGGGTTCATCAGTCACGGAGTGATCCATTTCCTCAAGGAGCATTTCGTCAGGGGCTCTTGGTTCTTGTTCTCGTCAGTGCTCGGCGGAGAACGGGACTCCGGCGCGGAGGAGGACGTTGGCGAAGAAGCTGTCCTCACCCGTGCGCACGGCGAACCTTGCGGCTCCGACCCGCAGTTTGAACTCGTCGTGATCGAGAGGTTCCGGGTCGAGCCCGAGCGAGCAAAGTCCGGTGTGGACGGCGGGGTTGACCTCTCGGACCTTGCCGGTCACCCAGCTGCCCTCGACCACGATCTGTCCCAGAACGGCCTCGACGACGTCCAGGAAAGGAGGTTGACCGTACCGGTAGCCGAGATCCACGGTGGGGGTGCCCGGTGCCAGCGGCAGCCCCGCGTCGCTGATCACGAAGGTGTCGGTGTGCCGAAGTCCGGCGATCAGGCCGGCCAGCTCCTGGTGGATGATGCCGTTGCGTTTCACGGGTTCAGTCCTTCTTGTCGGGGGTGACGGTGGCGACCATGGCGCGAAGCGTGTCCAGGTCAGCGCAGTACTGTTGGGCGCCGGCCGCCCGCACCGCCAGGGAGCCGGCGGCGGTCCCCAACTGGGCGGCGTGCAGAAGGGAGTCGCCGGCCGCGAGCCGGGCGGCGAACACCCCGACGAACGCGTCGCCGGCCCCGGTGGTGTCCCGGACTGTGGCGGGGATGGCGGGGATCGCGGTGGTGGCGCCGTCCGTGTCGGTGATGATCGCGCCCGCGCCTCCCAACGTGGTGACCACCGCCTTGGCGCCCCGGGCACGCAGCGCGGCGTGCGCTTTCCGTACGGCGGCCGGGTCCGTGCTCCTCTCGGTGTCTGGCTGCCCGGAGACCACCGCTTGCTCGTGCTCGTTCACGATCAGCACGTGGCAGCGGGAGATGAGCCGGTCCGGCAGTTCGGCGGCCGGCGCGGCGTTGAGCAGGAATCGCCCCTTGCAGGCCGCTGCCGCGCGCTCCACCACGTCCAGCGGGATCTCCAGTTGGGCCAGCACGACGTCCGCGTCCGCGCCGGCGCCGCCTGTCGGGTCGCGCTGGGGCGGCCACCGATGATTGGCCCCGGAGACCACGATGATGGTGTTGTCTCCGGCCGCCACGGTGATCCACGCGGTTCCGGTCTCCGCGCCGGGCACGGGGATGACACCGTGTACGTCCACGTTTCTGGCGGCGAGCCCGGCACGTGCCGTGGTGGCCGCGGCGTCGGCGCCGACCCGGGCGACCATCGCGGTGCGCACCCCGGCTGACGCGGCCGCCACCGCCTGGTTGGCTCCCTTGCCGCCGAGCGTGACATGCGCCGTACGGCCGAGGACGGTCTCTCCGGGGGACGGGAAGGCGTCGGACTCCACGACGTGGTCGACGTTCACCGAGCCGATCACCACCACCAGCGGCGGGCGGGGCTCAGCCACGCACGTCTCCTTCGATCGCTCCCGTGATCAGACCGACCAGTTCGTCGCCGGTGGTGTCGGCGATCGTCCGCCGGGCGGCGGTCTGCCCACGGCGCAGCACGTACGCGGTGTCCGCCACCCGCATCACCTGCGCCATGTCGTGGCTGATCAGCAGTACGGTCACGCCCGTGTCGCGCAGCCGGTGGATCAGCGCCTCCACAGCCGCCGTCTCCCGCACGCCCAGGGCGGCGGTCGGCTCGTCCATGATCACCAGGGTTTTGCCCCAGTTGGCCGCCCGGGCGATGGCTATGCTCTGCCGCTGGCCGCCGGACATACGGCGTACCGTGGCCCGGACGTTCGGCACGTTCACGTCCAGCCGGGACAGGATGTCCTGGCTGTGGCCGATCATGGACTTCTTGTCGAGAACCTGGATGGGACCGAACCCCGTGGTCAGTTCCCGGTTCAGGTAGAGGTTCTGCCATACCGTCAGGTCCTCGATCAGCCCGAGGGTCTGGTACACGGTCTCGATGCCCAGTCGCCGCGCGTCGTCCGGGGAGCCGAGCCGGATCTGCTCGCCGCGGAAGCGGATCTCGCCCTCGTCCGGTGGGTGTACGCCTGTCAGGCAGCGCACCAGGGTGGACTTGCCCGCCCCGTTGTCGCCCAGCAGTGCGGTGACCTCGCCCTCGGCCAGTGTCAGATCCACGCCTTGCAGCGCGCGCACCGCGTCGAAGGACTTGCGCAGCCCGCTGATCTCCACGAGCGGCGGGTCGACGGCGGAGGCTTCGCCCGCCGCGCGGGCCAGTGTGTCTGTCATGGCTGTCCCTACTTCTGGAACCGGGAGATGAAGGCGGCGCTGAGCACCACGGCGCCGACCGCGACGGGCTGGTAGTACTGCGAGATGCCGAGCAGGGTGAAGCCGTTGACCAGGGACTGCAGCAGCACCGCGCCGGCCAGGGAACCGAACACGGAGGCCTTCCCGCCGAACAGGCTGGACCCGCCGAGCACCACGGCGGCGATGGAGCTGAGCAGCAGGTCGGTCTGCAGGCTCGGGTCGGCGCCGCCGGTGCGGGCCACGAACAGCACGGCGGCCACTCCGCAGGCCAGCCCGGAGCCGGCGTAGGCGATGAGCCGCATGCGGTTGACGTGGATGCCCGCCTCACGGGCGGCCTCGATGTTGCCGCCGGTGGACAGCAGATACGTACCCGTGCGGGTGCGGAACAGCAGGAAGCCGACCAACACCGCCGCCAGGACGGCCACCACCCAGAACCAGCGCACCGGGCCGAAGCCGTCCAGCGCCAGGTCACGCAGGAAGGAGGAGTTCACCGCGACGGTGTTGCCGCTGCTCAGCAGGAGGGTGAAGCCGCTGACCACGGTCAGCGAGCCGAGCGTGACGATGAAGTCCGTCATGTTCAGCCGCGCCACCATCAGGCCGTTGATCACGCCGACCGTCAGGCCCGCCAGCAATGCCAGGAG
Source organism: Streptomyces sp. NPDC001027 (assembly GCF_040299045.1). NCBI lineage: Bacteria > Bacillati > Actinomycetota > Actinomycetes > Kitasatosporales > Streptomycetaceae > Streptomyces > Streptomyces sp. NPDC001027. The sequence continues at coordinate 27,465 of NZ_JBEPBI010000048.1, read as the reverse complement.
TATCGAGAGGGGCAGCCCCCAGCCGTTGGTGTAGGCGTATCCGAGTACGGCGGCCGCCCAGGGCAGGTTGGACCCCACCGACAGGTCGATACCGGCAACGGTGACCACCAACTGCTGGCCCATGGCGAGCACCAGCAGGATCGAGGTGGACACCAGCAGGTCGCTGATGTTGGCCACGGTGAGGAAGTCGGGTGTGGCGATGAAGAAAACGATGAAGACCAGGGCCACCCCGATCGGGGCGGCGAATCGTGCCGCCGCCCCGACTGAGAGGTGCCCGGCGAAGCGACCGGGCGCCTGAACGTCTGCCATGGTCAGCTCACTTCCCGGCCGTGGTCAGCGGGTTGGTGAACGGCTCGACCGGCTGCGGGAAGGAACTGATCGCCTTGTCCACGTTGCCGGAGTCGATCAGCGCCGTCGGGGAGACGATGCGGCTGGGCACGGTCTTCTTCCTGACGAGGTCGATGCACGCCTGCACGGCCATCTGCCCCTCGGCGTAGGGGTACTGCGAGATGGTGCCGCTGAGCGTGCCGGCCTTCACGGCCTCCAGCGCGGCGGTGATGCCGTCCACCGAGATGATGGAGACCTTCCCGCTCAGCCCCGCGTTCTTCACCGCCTGCGCGGCGCCCAGGCCCATGGAGTCGTTGGCGGCGAAGATCCCGGTGATCTTCGGGTGCGCCTTCAGGATGGCCTCGGTGACCGTCTGCGCCTTGGCCTGGTCGTAGTCGGCCGGCTGGGTCGCGACGATGCTCAGCTTCCCGGCGACCTTCTCTGAGAAGCCCTTCTGGCGGTTGATGCCGTTCTGCTCGCCGGCGATGCCCTGGAGGATCGCCACGTCGCCCTTTCCGCCCATGCGCTTGAGCAGCGCCTCTCCGGCCTGCTGCCCGGCGGACAGGTTGTCCGAGCCGATGAACGACGCGTAGGACACCCCAGCCTGCTGGGAGGCGTCCGGGTCGATCTGGGTGTCCAGGTTCAGGATCGGGATCTTCTTCTGCGCCACCGGCACAAGCGGGGTGATCACGTTGGTGGCGTTCACCGGCACCACGCCGAAGCAGTCGTAGTTCTGCCCGGCCAGGGTGGACAACTTGGCGTTCTCTCCAGTGGAGTCGGTCTCCGACTGGCCGGCCTGGACCTCCACCGTGACGCCTTGCTTCTTGCCCTCGGCCAGTGCGCCGTCGCGCAGCGCCGCCCAGTAGGGGTTGGTGAAGTCACGGGTGACAATGGCGATGCGGACGCCCTTGCTCCCCCCGCTCCCGCTGCTTGCGTTGTCCCCGCCCCGCCCACAGGCGGCCACTGCGGCCAGCACGGAAAGGGCGACGGTCACGGTGCGCAGCCGGCGTCTGGTGTGGTTGGACATGGTGGTGCCTTTCTTCGCGTCATTGCGTCCGGTCAGGTGTGGTCGACCGGTAGAAGGTGGCTCTGGCGGTTGGCCGAGTCCGGCGACTCGGCCGACTCCGAAGATCCGGCTGACGGCTGAGCCGACGCCGGGGTGGTGCGTGACGGAGGATGCGGAATTCGACAGCGGCCGGCTGGTCCGTTTACGGCGTCATCGGCAGGTGCGTGTCGTTGCGTGGGGGCCGGCCGGTGCGCCGGTGTCATACCAGCAGGGCGGCCGGGTGGTGATGCCGAACGGGTTCAGGGGTCGGTGATCCGGCTGCCGTCGATCTGCGATGGGCAGCTGGAGGAAGGACCCGGCATGGTGAGCTCGGGCCGGCGGAGGGGGCATGGGGAGTCTGAGGCGTTCCCCATCGCCGCTGGAGGGGTGTTGCTTTTCCTGATTCCGTTTGTCGTCAGGTCCTCGACCAGCCTCCGGGTGAAGAGGGAGATGGCCAGGATCAGAGACGGCTTTCGACAGCAGTCACTGTCGGCGGACCGTATTACGGATGCTTGGGGATTACCTGAGCAGTTGATCCGAAGTGCACCATGGGTTTTCCAGCTCACGGGTGCAAGAAAGCCACAGGTGGTAATCAGGGCACGATTCTGGACAGCTTGTGGCTGTTCTGCATTGCGGCGGATCTCATGGGTCGCCGCTGAAACCAGGCATGGCCGGCGGGGTGAACGACGTCCGCGTGCAGTTCGTTCGTCCCTGACCGTTGTTTCGAGGCGGTGATCTCCCCGCCACTGGTAGGCGGGGCACGGCGCGACCGTTTTACGCAAGGCTTCATCGCGCACGTCCCTTCTTTCGTGTGGATGGCTGTGCAGAACGGACGAACACGTGCGAGCAACCGGTTACGTAATCGATTACATCGCTTATGGCGAGTTATTTAAACGGCGGCTCTCGACGGGTGTCAAGGTCCGGGTGTCACCACATTCGGCATGCGTCGGACACCTTGACGGCGCGGTGGGTAATCGATTACAAGGGATCCGAGACGGTAGAAGGAGGTGCCCGATGGCGGTGACCGTCGCAGACGTCGCTCGGCACGCCGGAGTCTCGACGGCGTCGGTGTCGCGGGCGCTGTCGGGTGCAGACGGCGTCAGCTCGGCCGTACGGGAACGCGTCACCGCGGCAGCGCAAGCGTTGGGTTATCGACCGAACACTGTCGCGCGTTCACTGCGGACCACGCGGACGCAGACGATCGGACTGATCATCCCGGACGTCGTGAACCCGTTCTTCAGCGAGCTCGCCTGGGCTGTCGAAGAGGCTGCGCACCAGTACGGATACAGCGTGATCCTGTGCAACGCCAACGAGGAGACCGAACGCCAGGACGGGTACATAGACCTGATGCTGGCCCGACGCGTCGACGGCCTGCTGCTGACCCCTGTACTCGAGGAGTCGTCCGCCTTGCGCGCCGTGGAGCGCCAGGGCGTGCCCATGGTGTTCGTCGACCGGGCGGTGGCCAGCATGGACGCGCCGGTGGTGCGCGCGGACGGACACGCGGCGATCTCCCAGCTCGTCGACCACCTGGTGAAGCTGGGACATGAGCGGATCGCTGTCATCAGCGGCCCTCCGCAGACGCTCACCGGCCGCGAACGACTCGCCTCTTTCCGGAACGCGATGCGGGCACACTCCCTGGATCTCCCGGAGGAGCTGGTACGGTTCGGCAACTTCCAGGCGGACAGCGGCCGGCGGGCGGCCGCCGAGCTGCTCGACCTGGACGAGCTGCCCACCGCGGTGTTCGCCATCGACAACCTGATGACACTGGGAGTCTTCCAGGAAATGCGCAAGCGGGGCCTGCGGATCGGCACCGACGTGGCAGTGGCCGGTTTCGACGACCCGCCCTGGTTCCAACTGCTGGATCCTCCCCTGACCACGGTGTCGCAGCCGGTGACCAGAATGGGGGCTCTGGCGGTGGACATGCTGATGGAGGCGATCGGCTCCGGATCGGTCCAATCCCACTTGCTCGACTGTGAATTGGTGATCCGGCAATCGTGCGGCGAGTCCTAGCCTCTTGAGGTGAGGGTCGGCGCCCGGATCAAACGCCGTAACTCCAGGTAGGAGCCGAGAAGCCGTGTTCGCCGGCTCATGGTGCGTAGCTGCTGCCGACGTCAACGACGTCACGCAGACCCTCGCCGTGGTCGACGGCATCCCCTCCCGTGTCCGGGCGTCCCGGCCGGCCACGCCGCCGCCCCCATTCGCTGCTCGGCGACAAGGGCTACGACTCCGACCCCCGACCGCGCGGAGCCGCGTAAACGCCGGATCCTGCCGGTCATCTCCCGCAAGGGCGCTGCACATTGCCTCGCCGCCATCACCGACCGACCACGAGGCTGACGGTGAACCTCCGCCAGTAGGCTCCGCCACATGACGAGAATCAGCACACGTGAGGCGCAACTGAACCGGCTGTGGGGCGCTGCATGCGCTTTCGCCGGAATCTTCTTCCTTGTATGGGCTGCCTCCTTCGTCAAGGCGAACGTGCTCAACGAGGGGTTGCGAAACCGATGCGAGGCTTTCCATGCGACCAGCTTCCCTTTCGAGAAGTCGTGCACACATGCCGATGGCACGGTCGAGGGCGCGAACGGACTGATCTTCGAGACCGTTTTCTTCGGCTCGATGGCCATGGCTGCGGTATGCCTGATAGCCGCGTTCGCGATCGAGGCGAGCCGGAGGAGGTAGCAACCCCCTTCTCTGCGGCCGGAGGCGCTGCACAGCGCGAACGCACGCCCCGAGCGAAATTGACAGGGTTTGCACACGGGGCGAACCTGGAGTAAGACGCCCTGCACGGGCCCGTCAGCATGAACGGGCAGGTGCGAACCGTCACCGGGGACGGGCCGATCTCCATGAACAAGGTCAGCCCCTGACCACTCGCTCCATCAGGCGGACGGCTGGCAGCCGGCGCTGGTCACCGAGGTGGTCGCCGACGACGACGCCCAGTTCGGCCGCCATCCGCACCGGTGTGCCGGTTCGCGGATACGGCGCGCGGCATCTGCGTACTCACCGCCAACCTCCTGGCCCCGACGGTGGCGGGGCCTGCGTACGCGGCCCACGCCCCACGACCCGGCTGTCCCAGATTCAACAGGGCACGCTGTTCCTCCAGCACGTCCAGGCGGCCCTTCGTGGAGCACTCCACGAAGCAGCCCGACCGCCTGACGGGCCGTAGCTGAACCGGCGCGTGGCCATCGTGCCGCACCTTCTCCTCGTCCGGCCCCCGGACCAACTGATACGCGAAGTCACGCAAGGAAAGGACGGCGTCATGTCCGAGAAATACGTCGACGACGACGTGAAGGCGGTCATCGAGAGGACCGACACCGGCGATGGGCCCGGCACCGACAACCTCGACGACCTTCCGGAGAGCGACTTCGTCGGTTTCGCCGACGACGGTCGCCACGCGACCGCCACCATTCCTTACGACTGTCCCGTCGCGGACTTCATCGACGAGCTCAGCGCGACGGGCCACGTCACCCACACGTCGTACAGGAAGACGTCGGTCACGCTGCACCACAACGCCGGCCGGCTTTCGCACCAGGATGTGCTCGACGTGTGGAAGGTACGTCCGGCTTCGGCTCACTTCGACGTGGACGCCGCCGGCGCCGTCGCCCAGTACGTCAAGGTGAACGAGTACGCCTGGGCCGTCGGCAACACGGCCGGCAACCAGAGCTCGATCAGCATAGAAATGGCGAACGCCACGCTCGAACCCGACTGGACGGTCGGCGAGACTGCCTGGAAGAACGCCGCACGTCTCGCGGGCTGGCTCTTCGCCAAGGTGCTCGGCGAACGCCCCAACAACAGAAACCTCTTCTATCACCACCACTGGAAATCGACCATCTGCGCCGGTCCGTCCATGGACCAGATCTACGACGAGGTCCTCGCCGCCGTGCAAGTGGCGTACGACTACTTCAAGGATGCGCACCCCACCCTCCGGCCGGATGCCGAGCCGGTACCGGTCGATCGCCGGCGCTGACCAGTCGAGGCGAACGTGAGTCCGCCGGGTGGAGCTCGGTGCCAGTGCCGGAGCCCGAGCGGTACGGAACCTTCATGATCGGCATCCCGCATCCCGCATCCGAGGCGCGGCGGGCCGAATGCCTCGTGACCATCGGTCGAGTGTGGTTCGCTGCTCGGGTGACTCAGGACTTGGAGATCGTCGCGTTCGAATCCGCCGAGGCATTCCAGGAATGGCTCGGCGAGAACCACGCCGTCTCGCCCGGCATCTGGCTCAAGCTTCGCAAGAAGGGTCCCGGAATCACCGCGCTGGACTACTCCCAGGCGCTCGACGTGGCACTCTGCCACGGCTGGATCGACGGCCAGAAGGCCAAGTTCGACGACGAGTGGTGGCTCCAGCGGTTCACCCCGCGCAAGCCGAGCAGTAAGTGGTCCAAGGCGAACCGGGACAAGGTGGCCGCCCTGGTCGAGCAGGGCCGGATGCGTCCGGCGGGACAGGCCGAGGTCGACCGCGCCAAGGCAGACGGCCGGTGGGAAGCGGCCTACGACGGCGCGAAGACCGCCACGGTGCCGGACGACCCCACGGCGGCCCTGACCGCTGACCCGGCCGCGGCGGCGTTCTTCGAGACGCTGGACCGGCAGAACCGCTACGCGATCCTGTACCGGATCCAGGACGCCAAGAAGGCCGAGACCCGGGCGCGCCGGATCGAGAAGTACGTAGCGATGCTGGCGAAAGGCGAGAAGCTGCACCCGTAGTCACCGAGAGAGAGGGGCCGGGTGCTGCCCCAGGACGGGCGGCTCCGGCCCCCGCCCCGCACCCCGCCCTGGTGCTGGTGCACGCCGTGCCCGAGACCGGCTCCCACTGGCGCCATCTGGTCCCGAAGCTGACACCCCGCCACACCCCTGCACTCAGCCGCCTCCTCGTCCCCAACGGCTGACGGGCGACCCGGACCGAACGACTGCATACGGCAGCACACGACTGCGAGGCGCGGGAGATGTCCGGTGCGTACGTCGACGGTGTGAGGGCCAGGCGATGAGTGACGACCTGTCTGATGAGAGGGCAAAAGGGGGCTACAAGGCAACGGAGTCGGGGGATCATGTCCGAGATGGCCTTGCATGTGCCGCCGTGTGCCAAGAGACCGGGGAGCAAGCGTGAATGACCCTCGTACAGAGTTTCTCGTGTCCCCGGACAAGAGCCGGTTCGGACGCGTTGCCCTGGCCGTGGTGCCGGCTGTCATCGTGCCGGGCATCAGCATGACGCTCATGCTCGCGCGCGGCCGCGGTACCAGCGAGGGGCTCGGGCCGATGGCGATACCCGCGGCCGTCGCCCTCGTCGCGCTCCCCTTCCTGTGGTACGTGGGCTATGCGGTCCTGCACACCGTCAACACGTATGTGGCCTTCGCGGACGGCGCCGTCCTGGTGCGCAACTGGGCGCGTCGGCTGACCGTCATCGAAGGACCGGGTTTCGTGGCCCGGACCCATATCGACTCCAACGGCATCGCCGACGCGGTGCTCGTCGTGGGCGACGACCGCGCCGCAGTCATGCTCAATCCCCGCCAGTGGCGTGAGGCCGAACTCGACGAGGTGTGGCGTAGGGCGGCTCTTCCGCAGCAGTTCGGGGGTACGCCGACCCCGCGTGAGCTGCGCAAGCGTTATCCGACCATCCGGATCCCGCTCTACATCCGGTATCCCGGCGTCGTCTACACCTTCTGGACGATCCTCGTCATTCTCTACATCGGCGTGGTGGTCAACGTCTTCGCCCGCATCTGAGCGGTAGCCGCTGCCGGCGAGCCGGCGGGGCGGTCTCCGTCGTCGAAGCACCCGCCGTGGACCGGGGGCCACCAGGTCAACGCGCTGCCGCGCGCTTGGTCCGTGGCGGGTCGGGAGCGACGACTTCCGCCCGCCACGCACTCATCAGTGTCGGTCAGTCAGGACTGTTCGCGCCTACGCCGGCGATCGCGCCGTGCAGATCAGGTCAGGTCAGGTCAGGTCAGGTCAGGTCAGACCCATGAACTGCAGGGCCAGCGGTTGCATGCCGCTCTGCGGCAGGTTGTGGCCGACGCCCTGGACGCTGATCGCTTCCACGGGGGCGGTGGCGCCGGTGCCGCCGTACCGGGTGCGAGTCCAGGCCGACTTGGGGTGATCGGTGAGGACGGGCGTCTGGTTCACACCGAGAACGTTGGTCCACTGCTTGATCTCTTCACCGAATTCGACGTAGCTCAGTGTGGTGTCCTGCGTGCCGTGCCACACCTGCATGCGCGGGCGGGGCCCGGTGTAACCGGGATGGGCGGCGCGCACGAGGCTGCCCCACTGCTGGGGCGTCTTGGTGATCCTCCCGCCGGAGCAGTCGCTGTTCCACTCCGAGCCGTTCGTGGTGGCGAAGCAGCCGAACGGCACGCCGGAGAACGCCGCGCCGGCCTTGAACACGTCGGGGTAGTCCCCGAGCAGGACGTTCGTCATCATCGCTCCGGAGGAGAAGCCGGTGGCGTAGACGCGGTTCGGGTCCGCGCCCCGGTGCTGCTGCTCCCACCGCACCATCGACACGATGCCCGCCGGGTCACTGCTGCCGTTGTGGGTCAGGGCGCGCGGCGACGACACGTCGAAGCACTTGCTGCTGCGGGTGACCGACGGGTACACGACGATGAACCCGTGTTGGTTGGCCAGCGAGGCGAACTCGCTGCCCGAGTACATGGCCGGTCCGGAGCCTCCGCAGTAGTGGTTGGCGACCAGGATCGCCGGGTGGGCACCCGCGTTCGGCGGCACGTACTCGTACATCCTCAGGTTGGACGGGTTGTAGCCGAAGCCGGTGACTTCGGTCAGTGCCGCCGCTGTCGGCGTCGCCGCGGCGGCCGCTGCCGATGCGGTGCCGGTGAGCACGCCGACGCTGAGCGCAGCGGCCGCACCGGTCGCCAGCAGCGCGCGCCGAAGATGGCGTAACCGTGTCTGGAGTGACATGAACGAGCTCCTTGGATGGGGGGTCTGTCTCACCCGGAACGAGGGGATGAGGCGCCTCAGAACTGTGTGAAGAACTTCCAGACCTCGGCCGGAACCCAGGTCCTGGAGCCGCTGTCGCCGCCGGCGCCGTCCTGTGGGGCGGCGATGTGGCCCTCGTCGAACGCGGCCCACTTCACGGGGTGTCCGGCGGAGCATCCGGAGTAGGCGGTGACGCGGTGGGTCCGGCTGCCCTGGGCGGGCTCGGGCGGGTTCTGGGCGGCGCAGCCGTTGTTGCGGACGAACCGGTCGCGCAGGCCGCGTCCGCCGGAGACGCCCAGGACGTTGTCGCGGATCCCGTGGATGCCGAGGTAGGCGATGGGCTGGGAGCCGCCGCTGCAGCCGCTGAGCTGTCCCCCGGACTGGACCGCGACCGCGCGGAACACCGTGGCCCGGGTGCATGCGAGCGCGTAGCTCATGGCGGCGCCGTAGCTGAAGCCGACGGAGAACAGGCGGGTGGTGTCGACGCACAGCGCGCCTTCGGCCTGGTTGATCACGGCGTCGGTGAAGGCCACGTCCTCGCCGCCGGAGTTGGCCCAGCCGTTGTTGAGGCCCTGGGGCGCGACGAAGACGGCGCTGTTGTCGGCCAGCCGCTGGAGTCCGTAGTAGGCCCAGGCGCCGTTCTCCACCGTGCGGCCCGTGGCCACGTCGGTGGCGGAGCCGCCCAGCCAGTGAAAGCCGAAGACCAGCCGGTAGGCGTGGTTCCTGTCGTAGTTGTCCGGCACCTTCAGGATGTAGCTGCGGGTCTTGCCGTTGACCTGAAGGGTGTGGGTGCCGTTCGTCAGCCCTGGGGCCCTGCCGCACCCGGCGGTCGCCGTGGCGGAGTGGGCGGCCGCCAAGGCCGTGCGCTGCTCACCCGCGCCCCCGACCCCGCGCAGCGCCGTGCCGCCGGTGGCCAGGGCCAGGGCGAGAAGGGCCGCGACGAGGGCGGGCCATAACTTCGGTTTGGACATCGTCCACTCCTTCGTCCGTCCAATGTGGTGTGAAGCAAGAGGTGTTCGTCGACCGCTGCTCAGCGGTAACCGGCCGCGGCGATGTCGGCCTGCACGGCGTTCTCCGTGACCTCTGCGTGGGGAGACGGGAGACATGCCGAACTCCAAGGCTGGTCAACGGCCTTGCCAGCACGCGAGGAGACACCGATCGTGCTCGCCGGCGGGAAGCAAGGGCCTTACCGGTACGGACCGTACGGGTGCGGTGGGGGAGCCGTCGCTTGCGTTGCCGCGCGAGAGCCGGGGCGGTGGGCGCCCCGGACTCCTACCGCACGTTCGAATGCCGAGCCTAGGTCGTCAATTCGACTCTCTGGATGATAGACATCCCATCGCAGTCGTCAATGCCTGCCGCGCTATTCCCATGCGATCACGGCCACCGACACCCGCAAGGCGGCGATGCCACCGCCTTCCACCAGTGCATGCGCCACAAGCGCAGAGGCTCGGACTCGGGCCGACAGAGCCGATACGAGCCTTCGCCCACCACACCTGTGCGGTCGGCGACGACCGGCCCAGCCTCAAGACAGGTGATGATTCAGCATCGCGCACCAGCATCAAGCCGGCATACACGCACGGGTGCCGCTCACCGCAGCGGCGCTCCGTCTCAGAACCAGTCCTTTCGGAGATGCCGGGGCTGACATGTCGACGCCCAGGGTGTGACCAGCGACCGCCGGGGCGAGGCGGCCCTGCGTACCGCTGCCCCGGCCGACGGAATCATTGAAGCGAGCGACCGACGGTCCCAGGGCTCGCGCCCCCGTGCCGCTCCAGTGAGCGGCGGGATGCCGCCGAATGGCGCAGACGAACGGTCGCGCGGGGCACGCTTCGGAAGAACTCGGGTGCCGCTGTCGATTCCGCCACGTCCCGTTCGACATCCTGATGTAGGACGCATCGCCCGTACGAGGAGGCGACAGAACCTGATGAGGGAACACGTGGAACAGTTGCTGCGAGTGCAGAACTTCACCGTCTCGAGCGACGGTATCGCCGCCGGCGAGGACCAGAGCCTGGAACGGCCATTCGGCCACGACATCGATCCGGGAAAGCTCTTCGCCTGGGCCGGCGCCACGGCGAGTTGGCCAAACCGCACCGAGCCCGGGGGGAGCCGGGGCCTCGACGACTACTTCACCCGCGACTTCAGCCACAACATCGGCGCCGAGATCATGGGCCGCAACAAGTTCGGACCCCAGCGCGGCGAGTGGCGCGACCACGAATGGCGCGGCTGGTGGGGTGACGAGCCGCCCTTCCACACGCCGGTCTTCGTCCTGACCCACCACAAGCGTCCGTCGTTCACGCTCTCCGACACCACGTTTCATTTCGTGGACGGCGACCCGGCCACCGTTCTCACGCAGGCACGGGAGGCCGCGCACGGCAAGGACGTCCGGCTCGGCGGCGGCGTGACCACCATCCGGGAGTTCCTGGACGCCGACCTCGTCGACACCCTGCACGTGGTCGTCTCACCGGTGAAGCTCGGATCGGGCCTGCGCCTGTGGGACTCGCCGCAAGACCTGCTGGACCGGTTCCACATGGAGATCGTGCCCAGCCCGAGTGGCGTGACGCACCACCTCTTCTGGCGTAGATGACACGAGAAGCCGCGCGGTGACCTCGGCACGGTCGGACGCGAGCGCCGCAGACAGACGCTGTGGTGGGCGCCCTCCCCCGGGTGCGCCCCGCCGATCGTTCGTCGGCTGGTCTGCGGCCTCGTTCGTCATGGGCCCGTACGCGCTGCAGCATCCCGGGGACGTGGCGGGCATGTTCCTTCTCGCGCCCATCTCTCCCCCGGCCGGCCGCTGGTCGACACACCCCGAGGCGCCCTTCGCCCCGCCTCCCGGGACTGCCGACGCAGCCCGAGTCCAAGCCGCCCGCGGTCTTCGGCTTCCCGATGAACCTGACGAGCAAGGCGAGCCTGCAGGCCACCGTCAGCGACAAGGAACTCGCCGGTCACGTGTGGCAGACCATCATGGACTGCGACAGCCTCGGCCAGAAGTGGGGCGGCACCACCGCAGGGGCGCCTGACGGCGTCATGCGGGGCGCAACTCCTACTGGTGGGGCTGGAACACGAGCACCGTGCCGTACGGCTCCACGCTCGGCACCGCTGTGCCGGTGTGCATCGTCTACGGAGACCACGACACCACGGCCAACACGGCTGTGGAGTTGGGACCGGTGCTGCACTTCTCCGTTCCGGACCTCTACCAGGCGATTCCGGGCGCCGACAAACTGATGATCCGGGTCGAGGGCTGGGACCACCAGCCGGTCTGGGAACGCAGGCCCAACCAGATGCTGCAGCAGATGTCCTGGAAATGGCTCGACGACAAGAAGGTGTACGGCGTCGAGAGCGGAAGCTGGGTCATGGACGCGGACGGCGTGGTGAGCGAACTGGAATGAAGCCCTCGGGTCACAGCGACACGCAGGGACGAGCCGGGACCGGGCCGCGGAGCAATGCGTGCGGCCCGGCGTCGACGGCCAGGGCCGAAGATCAGTGATCATCACCGCCCTGCGGGTCGGCCCGGATGTCGATGAGGCCTCAGTGCTGGATCAGACCGCCGACCGGGACGGCGGCGACGTGGCCGGTCGCCGGAAGCGTCTGAGCCAGGGCAAGACCGATGTCGACCAGTGATGACCGGCGCAGGCAAGCGACATCGGGAATCGGAGTCCAGGCCGACTCAGCGACCCCTCCGTTCGGCTCCGGCCGCAGTTGGCCTGCGGTGATACGAACCTGGTAGAAGACGCCGACATTCTGATGCTCGGGTCCGCCGGGGACCGCACGTTCGGCCGCGGGGATCACCCGGGAGTCCACACCCAACAGGCGCTCGACCACCGCGTCGCAGCCGGTCTCCTCCGCGACCTCCCGGATCACCGCGTCGAACGGATCCTCCGCATGCTCGACCCTGCCACCCGGCAGGCTCCAGTTGCTCTCGCCGTTGGCCAGCACGTTACGGGCGAGCAGCACCTGCGCACCCTCGATGCACACGGCGTACGCCGCCAGCCGCATACTCATGCCCGCACCTCCCACCGGACCCTATCCCGACGTCCACAATCCATGCAGTGCCACGAACTCGGAGCGGAGTCCTTCAGCCCGCCCCCGCCCGCCCGGCGGATTCCAGTACCGCAGTCAGAAAACGACGCACCGTCTCCAACTCGCCCGCCTCGAACCCCTCCGCGGCCGCCACCACCTCGCCGATCACCGGGCCGAAGAACGCCCACCCGAGTTCCGTGGCCTTCTCCTGCACCTCCAGCAGAACGCGCCGCCGGTCAGCCGAGTCCCTGCCGCGCCGGACGAGTCCGAGCCGCTCCAGCCGATCCACCAGGGCAGTGGTCCCAGCAGAGTTCAAGCGAAGTTGCTCGCCGAGCCATCCAGGCGTGGCCCGTGTACCGGCGCGGGCCGCGTCCAGCAGGTGGATCAGCGCGCGGACATCAGTGGGATGCAGCCCGTGGCGTGCGGCGAACTCGGCGCCGAGCTGGTCGAACTCCACGGTGACCGCACGCAGCAGGTGCACCAGACCCATCACCGGGCTCTGATCATCCATGCCCACTCCTCGAAGACGTTCCCGTAATATCTCGCTGAACGAGATTATCGCCCGGCGAGAGGAATGCCCGTGCCCCTGCCCGCCTTCGACCGTGCCTACGACGAACTCCGCGCCCGCTGGCCCGAGTCCACACAGGAGCGCGACGTCGCCACGCCGTACGGGCGCACCCGGGTTCATGTGTACGGCCCGGCGGACGGCAGGCCACTGGTGCTGCTGCCCGGCGGCTCCGCCACAGGCCTCACCTGGTTCGCCAACGCGCCCGCCTTGGGTGAGCGATACCGGGTCCACGCGGTGGATCTCCTGGGCGACGCCGGCCGCACCGAACGGCGAGGGACGCCACTGAAGAACGTCAACGATCTGACGGCGTGGCTGGACGCGCTGCTGGACGGTCTCGAGCTCGCCCGCACGCACCTGTGCGGTCACTCGTACGGCGCCTGGCTGGCCTCCAGGTATGCACTGCACGCACCGCGGCGGGTGGACCACCTCGCCCTCATAGACCCCACCCAGGTCTTCACCGGATTCCGTCTCGGCTACCTGCTGCGCGCGCTGCCCACTCTGATCCGCCCGAGCGAGGCGCGCGCCCGCGCCTTCCTGGCCTGGGAGACGGCAGGCACACACCCGGACGAGACCTGGCAGCGCCTCTACTCGCTGGCCACCACCGTCCCCGGTCGGAAGCTGGTCAGCGGTGCCCGTCCGCGGACCGCCGACCTGCTCATGCCGGTCCTGGTTTTGCTCGCGGAACACAGCCGCGCCCACAACGCTGTCAAGGTCGCCGACCGAGCCCGCAAGTCGCTCTCGCAGGGTGAGGTGGCAGTGCTGCCAGGAGCCACCCATCACTCTCTGCCGCTCACCGAGCCCCAGCAGTTGAACGACCGGCTGCTGGCCTTCCTGAACTGACAACCCGCGGGAGCCGTAGCACCCGCACACCTGGCGGACCAGCGGAAGGTGCGAGCGGGTGCACCCACGCGACCCGGTCTGGAATTCCCACGCGATCGCGTCGATCACTTGCCGGTGGCGGTGCTCGCGTCCCCGGTCGACGTCCACCAGTCGATCACGCGGACGGCCATCGCGTCTGGCGGCAACCCCAGAGGGCCGAGACCGAAATGATCTTCCAGCTCGTGCTTCAGGAAGTCACCGATCTCAGGCCGATCGGCACCGGCGCGGAGCCGCTGGAGCAAAGGAGCGAGCATGCAGTCGTACTCGTCCTGCACATCGTCGGCCACACCGATCGGGTCCCACGCGTTGAGTAGATGCCGTAGGCCGTCCTCGGTGGAGGAGTTGCAGGATCTCATCGCCCAAGACTGCCACGCACGAACGACCGACATCACCCGCCTCTCGATCCTGTTGAGCGCCCTCCGAAGGGAGGCCCCCCGCCGTCCGGAGGTGTGAATTCAGAAGCCGAGTGCACCGGGATCTGACGATCCACCGCGGACGCGGGCTGCGCGCACGACCCGACGTGAAGCTTCTCCCGGCCTCGGCTGTCAGTCCGGGCGATTCGGGATGCTGAGGCGCACGTCCTGGCTGTTGCGGGTCAGGACGTTGTTGACGATGCCGATGGCAACGACTTGGGCGGGTAGCTGCGCAGGACGAGTGAGGTGGTGACCGGTCCGTAGCGGGCGAGGGAGTCCACGACCTGTTCAAGGCGTTCGGCGTGAGAACAGTGCACGTCGAACAGCAGGCAGTCCTCGCCAGTCACACGAAGCGTCGAGATGACCTCGGGAGTCTGGGCGGCAAGGGTGAGTGCTTGGGACAGCTGCGAGTGGGTGGTGCGTAGCCGGACGATGGCGTGGATGTTCAATCCGACTGCGGCTGGGGCGACGACGGCACGGTAGCCGGTGATGATCCCGTTCTTCTCCAGGCGTTGGATGCGGGCGCTGGCTGCCGGCTGGGACAGCCCGACTCGGCGTCCGACCTCGGCTCCGGTGAGCCGGCCGTCGGTCTGGAGCAGTTCCAGGATGGCGCGGTCGATCTCGTCGAGTGATTCCATCGTTGTCACCCCCACTTTCTTTGAGATCGCTTGCTGAGCCCGATTCCTGCCGCTGGTCCGTCGAGAATCGCCCCAAGGGGCCCCGCGATGTGTGAGGGGCACGATTGGAAGGGCGGTAGGCGATGGTCGCGTACGTCATCATCCCTGGGATCGACGGTTCGGATGAGGGGCACTGGCAGAGCTTGTGGGAGAAGCGATGGGGGCCCTCAGCGGTCCGGATCGCACCGGCCTCGTGGAGCCGGCCGGACCTGCCGGACTGGGTTGCCGCAATCCAGGCTGCCTACGAGATCGCTTCCCAGCGTGACAGCCAGGTGGCGTTGGTGGCTCACAGCCTTGGCTGCTGGGCAGCTGCGCACTGGCTGGAGCAGGCGCGACCCGACGCGGTGGCCGCGTTCCTGGTCGCGCCTCCCGATCCCCGGGGACCGGCGTTCCCACACGAGGCGGCATCGACGTTCCTGGGCCTGTCCGCTCGCCCTTTGCCGTGCCCAAGCCTGATGGTGGCCAGCGACGACGACGCATACTGCGACCCGACGACGTCAGCCTCCTTCGCGCACCAGTGGCAGGCGCCAGGCCGCCTCATCGGACGCCACGGCCACATCAACGCCGACAGCGACCTCGGTGACTGGCCGGCGGGCCTGGAACTCCTTCGCATGCTCGTCGACTGCTGAGTCGATCCGACACGGAGGCCCCCCGCGTCGACGCCGGCCCTCACCCTGCTCAAAAAGCCCGTGCCTGTCGCATCGCAACGCCCCACTGTCTCCTGAAGGGCGGCGCCGTCTGATCGACCGCTGCCAGAACCGCCCGATCGCCCACGTCGCCGCAGAGACGGGAATCTCTCGCGCGTGCGCGTCGAAGTGGGTCAACCGCTTCCGCCGCCATGGCGACCTTGGACTCCTCGACCGCTGGCTCGCGCTCCACCCGGTCGGCGTCCGGGTGCGGGCCCATCCCGAACAGCAGCTTCATCTGCCGCTCGGCAGGAAAACAATTCCCGAATGAGTCTCTGTCCAATCCGACACAGGATAGCCGCACAGAGAGTGAGTCCGTGACGACGCAGCACTTCGCCGCTGTATTTTATGAAGATGCCTCTCCGAGCGGCGGCCATTCCGAATAGGTCGGAGCCTCCTTGAATCGGAGGCGACGACGAGAACGACGAGGGGGCTCCAGCCGGTAACAGGAGCCCCCTCTCTCTCGCCCCTGTCGATGCGCTGCTGTGCCCAGGAAGGCAGTTCGGCATCTTGAGGACGCGCGGCCGGAGCCGCTCACAGCACCAGGTCACCATCACCATGGCTCTATCGCAAGATCCTTCGGACGTTCCGAAGGACCTGAACGGCAGATGCGCAGTTCGGGTGGCTCGTTCGGAAACCAGGCACGCCTCGCCGCTGGAGCAGCACACGGACTTCGGGGGCTGGACGAGGAGCACAGCGGCGACTCGGCGGCTGGCTGGAAGGTGCTTGGAACGAGCCGCTCGAACGAGCGGAAAATGAAAGAACGAACCACTAATTGAGCGTGATTGTTCGGTTTATTTCCGATGACGCCAACCGGGTTGTTTCGGTTCCGCAGAGACAAACAATGAGATCCAGACACCTCACTCCGCATCTCGGCCGGTAACCGGAAGCGGAGTTCTCAAGTCGGCACGTGTGCCGCGCCCAGGAAGGCAGGTAGCCCGTCATGTCTCTGCGTCTTTACCGAAGGACACCCCCGCAGCCCGCACCCTCATCTCAGGTTCTGTGCGGAACGGCTCTCACGCCCGGACACCGCATCACCGTCTTCACCGTCATTCTGGTGGTGGTCGTCGTCTGCGTCTCGAGCGGGCAGTCCGTCACGACCGCTCTCGGCATGGTCATGGCCGCCGGCGCCGCCGCGGCGCAGATCGGCTCCTGGCTCAGCGAGCAGCGTCTGACCGCCTCGTCCCCGGGCGGCGCCCAGTGACCGAGCAGACTCAGGACGCAGCGGGAGCGGGAGACGCGGGCGGCCAGGTGCCCGACCCGCTGCGGATCGCGGATCAGCGGGAGTTCCGCCAGGCGCTCAAGGAATTACGCGAGCGCAGGGGCATCACGCTGAAGCAGTTGGAGGTGGAGACGGACCGGCAGGGTTCGAAGCGGCTGACGTCTCCGACGGTCAGCACCACGCTGAAAGCGGATGATCTCCCCGACTGGGATTTCGTGGCCGCCTACGTGACCGCCTGCGGTGTGACGGGCGAGGGGCTCCAGCAGTGGGAGCGGGCCTGGGCCGCCGTCAGGAAGGGGACGGCGCCGGTGGAGCCCGACGCCGCCCCGAGCGCCCCGCCGGTGCCGCCGTCGGAACCCGGCGGGCGGTGGCGGCAGCGAGCCGGCGGATGGGTGAGGACCCGCCGGGGTCTGGTCGCCTGCGGAGCAGCGGCGACAGCAATGGTGCTGGCCGCGGCCATCGGCGGATGGCAGATCCACACGCGTCACGTCCAGGCACAGCGCGACCACGACAAGCGGGTGCAGGACGAAGCATTCGAGCGCAAGCACTGCGGCAGCAGGAACACGTCCCTGATGACGCATGCAGGGGAATGCACCGGCGTGACGGACGGCCAGGACGGCGCCGGGGTCTTCGGCAGCGGCCTCGAGCCGGTCCTCACCGCTCTCGACGCGGAGAACCGGCAGACGGTGAAGGACGGCAACTACGTCACAATCGGATTCCTGGCGCCGCTGACCTCGCAGGGCAAACAGAAGGACCTGACGCTCGACCAGTTCGTCGGGGAGATCGAAGGCGCCTACACCGCCGTCGAACGGGCGAACGAGAGCGACAGCCACCCGAAGATCCGTCTCGTCCTGGCCAACATGGGCAGCGGCGAGGAACGGTGGGAACACGCCGTCGAGGGCCTGAAAGCCGAGAAGGGACTCGTGGCGGTGGTCGGGATGGGCCTGAGCCAGCAGCAGTCAGTCGACGCCGCCCGGGCGTTGAGCAAAGCCGGCATTCCGATGGTCGCCGACCTCATCACCGCCGACGGGTTCGACAGCACCGGCGCCATCGACCCCCGCGGGCCGATCAACGGCCTCGTCCGCATCGCCATGCCGAACAGGGACCAGCTCACCGCCCTCGGAAGGAAACTCGACACCGGCCCGCACACGGTCGCTCTGATCGGAAGCGACGTGACCCCCACCGGGGGAAGCGACCTCTACACGAAATCCCTCGACCACGGCTTCCGAACGATCCCCTCCCTCAGCAAGTACCTGGACGACGACTCCCCCGACTTCCCCTTCAGCCCGCAGGGCGGAGCCGACGCCGCGATGCCCAGCATCAGCCAGAACCTCTGCCGCGGCGCCGACAGCATCGACGTCGTGTACTACGCCGCCCGGGCCAAGTACCTCCCCACCTTCCTCGAAGCCCTCCGGCACCGCAGCTGCTACAAGAAGCCGATCACCGTCGTCACCGGATCCGACGCAGCAGCACTCGACCCCGGAATGAAAGCCCTCCACGACCCCGAGGCCCCCATCACCCTCATGTACGCGTCCTTCCCCTCCCCTGCCGGTCTCGCCGCCGCCGCCAACCGCGACCACGGCCTCTACACCGGATTCGTCCAGGCCTTCGTCTCCGACCACCACGGCCTGCGCTTCCCCGCCGACCACCTCAAAGGCAGCTACTGGCCCGTCCTCGCCCACGACGCCGTCCTGACCGCCACCACCGCCATCCACACCGCCACCGCCAACACCAAGGGCCTCACACCCAACCGTTACGACGTCACCAACCAGCTCTACACCCTCGGCAACGAAGCCGTCCCCGCCGCAACCGGCCGCCTCGGCATCAACCGCCACGGCAACCGCACCAACCTCCCCGTCACCGTCCACACCGTGCCCACCCCCAACTGAACCGTCAGCCGAAGAGGCAGGCAGGGGGAGACCGATCCGGTCTCCCCCTGCCTGCCGACCGCCAAAGCTCACCAGTCACGCCGATCCGGGGAGCGACTCCGTCGCTGTATGTTCTCGGGCGGAACGCGGCCGGCGCGACTCGGCGCTCTGACGGACTTCTCTAGTCGCCGGATCTGCCGGGCAGGTCCGGCATGCTGCGGGTTCGCTCTGCGAGCCAGCCTGCCATCGCCCGTACGCCGAGGCCGATGGCGCGCTCGTCCGGGGCGAAGTCGGGGTAGTGCGGGTAGCTGTGGGTGATGGGGGCGTCGGGGGCGCGGACGCCGAGGAAGGTGAACGTGCCGGGGACGCGGTTCAGGTAGAGGGCGAAGTCCTCGCCGCTGAAGGGCGGGAAGGCGGCGTGGAGGTTGGTCACTGCGTCTCGACCGAGTGTGCGGCGCAGGTGGCGGGCGAGGACGAGGCCGTCGCGTTCTGGGCAGACCATGGCGGGGAACGGCTCGGCGGGGAACGTCACACCGGCGCCTGGGTACGACGTGGCCAGGCGGCGGATGTGCTCGCGGACTTCCGGGTACCGCTCCTGTGGCCAGCAGCGGTAGGACACGCTCACCTTGGCTTCCTGCGCTCGGGCCCGGATGGCCACGAACCGGGCCAGCGGCCCGTCGGGGGTCTGGGCGTCGGCGACCATCCGCTCCAGGTCCGCGGGAGTCTGCGGCGGTGTCACCGTTGCGAGCGCGCCGATCTCGGCGGCCAGTCGTCGCGCGGCGTCGGGCGCGTCGGGCCCGGAGAGCGTCACTTCCGCCTTGTCCTGACCGGGCAGCCCGTAGCCTGCGGTGACGGCGAACCGGCCGACGGGGAACGGTCCGCAGTGCAGCGCGTGGATCTCCTCCACGCGCGTACGCTCCAGCACTCCCGCGTCGATCATCGCGCGGGCGCCGGACAGTGCCTCCTCGGCGGGTTGGAAGAGGAAGACCACCGTTCCGCTCAGCTGCTGCCGCAGCCTCGCCAGGACCTGAGCAACGCCGAGAGCCACTGCGGTGTGGATGTCGTGTCCGCACAGATGGGCCGGCGCCGGGCCTCCCCCGACGATGTCCGTGGGCGGCACCGCGTCCATGTCTGCCCGGTAGGCGACGGTCCGACCCGGGCGCGAGCCCCTCAGGACCCCGACGACGCCGTGGCCGCCCACCCCCGTGGTGACCCTCAACCCCGCCGCGCGCAGCTCCCGGGCCACCACAGCAGCGGTGCGCTGCTCCTGACCAGGCCCTTCGGGATGTCGGTGGATGTCCCGCCGCAGCCGAATCAGCCGCTGCTTCAGACGCGCCGCCTCGGCGTCCACCGCCGCTTGCCCCGCGGGACGCCCCCACCCTCCGGCGACGCCCCTCCCCGCAGCTCCCCACACGATTGCCGCACCGGCCCCCGCCGCACCAGCCAGCAGGGTACGGCGCGCGGGAGAGCGCTCCATGGGACGATCCACTGTTCCCCCTTCATGATCCCTTGAGGTGGCCTTCCGAAGACCTGACTGGCAGTCGGCTCTCGACACGGTCCTCTGGACCGTCGTCGCCAGATCAGCGGAAAACCTGACTACGACACGATTGCCGCCCGCACATGCCGTTGCCCATCAGGCTGGCCACCACTTGGGAGTGGGGATAACCCCATCAGGGGGCCGCTGTCACCTCGGATCGAGCAAGGCCGCATCGTCGGCGTCGTGCGGGTCTGCGGAGCGGACGCGCATGGGCACCAGGGCGAGTACGCCCCGGCCCTGGCCGCGTCTGCGCCGTCCAGCCCGCCCTGCCTTATCCTCAACTCAGCCGGGGCCGGGGCGATACAGGGTCGCGAAGGGGATGTCCGACCCCGCAGGCCCGCACGCCTACTCAGCAGTTGGGCAACGGGTTCGTCTCGCTGGAGATCGCTGTGTCCTTCATCCAGCCCCACTGTCCGTCGTCCGCCTTCGTGAACTCCCAGCGCGTCGGGTGCGGTCCGCCCACCGAGGCCTGACGGTCCATCTTGCAGTCGAACCAACTGGGGTTGGAGTACATGTAGCCGACGATCACGTCGGGGTGGGGGTACTGCGTGCTCGCTCCCATCGTGCCGTAGACGGGCGCCCCGAAACGTTGTTGCACCACCAGCGCCCACCGCTCTGCCAGCCCCCGCAGGCCGCCCCGGCGGATGGCGTGCCGGCTCCCACCACGGCGACGGCGATTGCGGCGGTGGTCAGCACCGCACCCACCCTGCTCCTCTTGCGCATGTGAATCCCCCGTAAGTCCGTTGCGTGGCGCTCCCCCTTTGTCGACGCGGGGTCGGAGACCGTTCCCGCCGCCCGGTTCGTCATGAACGGTCACACGCTCACCGGGCACCTGACCGGCAGTGCCCGCGAGACGGAGGAGGCGATGGAGTGCGCCGTCGCCACCGGCATACGGCCCATGATCGAACGCATGCCGCTGGCGCGGGCCGGCGAAGCGGTCACCCGGCTGCGCTCCGGAGCCCCCGCTTCCGCATCGTCCTGGACACCGCCGGTGAGGCCTGACCGAACCCGTCGGACCCTCGTCGAACCGACTCCCCCATCTGGGCATCGACTTCCCCCAGCCGATTTCAACGCGCGGTTGAAGATCGTGGGACTCACCGTGGCCTATTGTCAACGCATGGTTGCGAACCGGTTTTCTGGACGCCCTCGTGACCTGCAAAAAAGTTGGGGCGGGCGACCGATTTTTTCAACAGCGCGTGCAGCTCTTGTCAGCTGGAGCGAAACTTGCAACTCTGTGTTGAGTGCACGGTGCGTGAAGCCGGCACCGATGCTCAGCCTCGCCCATGGAGGTCTTCATGAACCAGCCGGTCCCGGCGACTGCCCTGTTCGAGCGCGCCGTCCGCACCGATGCCCTTCTCTTCGTCTCCGGCCAGCTGCCGATCAGCGACGACGGCCTACGGCATCCCGGCGCCGTCGGACGAGACGTCTCCCTGGAGCAGGCACGGGAGGCGGCGGCCCTGGCGGCGCGGCGCTGCCTCGACGTCGCCAGGGCGGAGCTCGGCTCCCTCGACGCGATCAGGTCCGTGACCCGGATCGGCGGCTATGTGGCCGCCGGGGAAGGTTTCACCGACGCGCCCGCCGTCGTGAACGCGGCATCGCAGGCCGTGCTCGAGGAACTCGGTGAGCGAGGGCGTCACGCGCGTGTCGCACTCGGCGTGGCGTCCCTGCCCCTCGGTGCGTGTGTCGAGATCGAGATGGTGATCGCATGCTGAACGAGACCGGTACCGCCGGGCGAGGCTCCCCGGGCGCCGACGCTCACGCCGACGCCGCGACCGGCGCATGCCCGAACCCGCTGGAGCAGCTCTCGCTCGAGCAGCTCCGCCGGCGGCGCAGCATGAAGTGGCGCACGCATCCGGCCGACGTCCTGCCCCTGTGGGTGGCGGAGATGGACGTCCCGCTCGCTCCGGCGATAGCCGACGCGATACGGGCAGCCGTGGAGATGGGCGACACCGGCTACCCCGCCGGAACGGAGTTCGCCGAGTCGCTGGCCGCCTTCGCCTCACGCCGCTGGAACTGGGACGGAGTGGCGGTCGACCGCGTCACCGTCATCCCGGACGTGATGATGGGCGCCGTCCAGGTGCTGCGTCTGATCACCGACCCCGGCGACCCTGTGGTCGTCAACTCCCCTGTGTACGCACCCTTCTACGCCTTCATCGCCCACGACGACCGCCAGGTCCTCGAGGCTCCGCTCGGGCCGGACCTCCGGATCAGTCCGGAAGCTCTCGAGGAGACGTTCCGGCGGGCGCGCGAGCGCAGCGGCGGGGGCAAGATCGCATACCTGCTGAGCAATCCGCACAACCCGACCGGGACGGTCCACACCGCCGAGGAACTCACCGTCGTGGCGGAGCTGGCGCGCCGGTACGGCGTTCGCGTCGTCGCGGACGAGATCCACGCCCCCCTCGTGCTGCCGGGCGCGACCTTCACGCCGTATCTGAGCGTGCCCGGGGCGGAGAACGCCTTCTCGCTCATGTCGGCGACCAAGGGCTGGAACCTCGCCGGCATCAAGGCGGCGCTCGCAGTGGCAGGGCCCGAGGCGGCAGCCGATCTGCGCCGGATACCCGAGGAGGTCCACCACGGCGCCAGCTATCTGGGTGTCATCGCCCACACGGCGGCCTTCCAGCACGGAGACGAGTGGCTCGACGCGTTGGTGGCAGGGCTCGACGCGAACCGCGCGTTGCTCGGCGAACTGATCGCCGAGCACCTGCCCGGCGTCGGGTACACCAGGCCCGAGGGCACCTACCTCGCCTGGCTCGACTGCCGGTCCCTCGGCCTCACACCGGAGGAGGACTCGACGGGCATCGCGACGGTCACCGAGCTGGCCGGGCCCGCCCGGCTGTTCCTGGACCATGCCAGGGTGGCCCTGTCCTCCGGTCACATCTTCGGAAGCGGAGGGGCCGGGCACGTCCGCCTGAACTTCGCCACCTCTCGGACCGTCCTCACCGAGGCGGTCAGCCGCATGGGGAAGGCGCTGACTCACGGGGACGCCCGCCCCGGTATCGTTCAGCACTCTGCGGGAGCTGAGTAGTCTCCGGGTGGCCCAGCTGGTTTCCGACTCCGAACAGTGGACGGTGGGACGTATGGAATCGGTGTCGAGCAGTTCCATGCTCCCCTCGCCGGCGGAGCTGGAGGGGATGGACGCGGAGTGCGTCAACCGCGTGCTCGCGCTCCTCGTCGCCCCTCTCCAGGCGGCGGTGCTCCAGCCGACCGAAGTGGTGCTGCACGATCTGCGCCGCATTCCGAACACCGTCCGGGCGATCGCCGGGGCCGTCACCGGCCGGCGCGTCGGGGACCCTCCCACGGACAAGCTGCTCGAGCGCATCGCCGCAGGCGAACTGCATCACGAGATCGGCTATCGCTCCCAGCTTCCGGACGGGCGCGTCCTGCAGAGCACGACCATCATCTACACGGACGCGGACGGCCGCCCCGCGGCAGCGCTGTGCCTCAACACGGACGTGTCGGCCTGGGTGTCACTGAGGTCCGCCCTGGACCGCTTCGTGCTCGGGCACGACGTGTCCACGCTTCCGGCCGCTTCGACGCCTCCGGCCGCGTCCACGCCCTCGGTTCCGGGAGGACCGGCCCGGCCGCCCGCCGCGGCCCGTCAAGGGGAGTCCTTCCCGCGCAGCGTCGAGGAGCTGTGCGACGTGCTCGTGGACGCGGCCATCAGCTCGGTCGGCGTGCCGGTCGAACGGATGCGTAAGGAGCAGAAGCTCCAGGTGGTGGCCGAGCTGGAACGCCGCGGATTCTTTCTGGTCAAGCAGGCCCCCGAAACCGCGGCCACCGCGCTCGGGGTCAGCCGCTTCACCATCTACAACTATCTCAACGAGCTGAGCGGCACGGGCGAGGAGTCCGCCTGACAGGCCCCTGACCCGCGTCAGCGGGGAGGACTGGGAGACGAGGACCGGGACGAGGGCCAGGACGAGGAACATCCCGGTCCCCCGACTGGTGCGCTCACCGGTGACCGTGTCGGCCAGCGAGAGGCCAGTGACGCGGTCCTCGCCGTTGATGGCGACGACCGCGCTGTTCCACACGAACTCGATCTTCTCGTCGGCGATCGCCCGCTCCTGCATGATCTTCGTGGCAACGCAGGCTGTCGCGGCGGTGGATGACGTACACCTCTCGGCGAAGCGGCTGAGGAGGGTCGCCTCCTCCAGCGCCGAATCGCCGCCGACCACGGCGATCGTGCGGCCGCGGAAGAATAAGCCGTCGCAGGTCGCGCACCAGGACACACCCCGCTGCAGTCACCCGACGATTGTCGCCCGCCGCTGAACCCACGTACGACCGCCACCGTTCACGCATCGAACCTGGGCATCAACGAGGTCACGGTGGTCACTTCTGAAACACGCCCTTGTACGGTGCGTAGTGGCGCAAGTAGTCACGCACCTGCGGCTCAAGTCCGGAAAGGTCATTGCCGTTGAGGGCATGCCACAGACGGTTCTCGATCCAGAACCGATGGGCGAACTCCTCGAACGAAGGTGCACACCAGAGGATGGCGGCCCTTTGCTCCTCCGGATCGTCGAGATCGGTGTCCCTCTCCTCCCCATCGCGCCGTGCCTCGTACTCGTATTCGTAGTCGAGATAGGAGTGCACCACGAACGCCTCACCCGAAGGACGGAGGTAGAGGTACCAGATGACGCAGTCCTGTTGATCCCGCAGGAATCGCACGAGGCAGGCACCGGGCTCGACCGGACTGGGCAGCGGCTCTGAGACATCGGTCCAGCAGCCGGTCACCGAGACCTCATCCAGCGAGCCATGCAGCTTGGAGTCGGCCTGGAAGGCGACGAAGTCCCGAGGCAGCGTCAAACCCTGGGCCGCAAGGTTCTCCGCCAAGCGATCAAGCGCCGCGACCTGTTCGGGCACAGTTTCGCCGGTACCACCGAGCCGTTGAAAGGCACCCGTGAACTCGGTGGAGTCGAGATGCGGCAGACTCTCGTAAGGGTAGTACTCATACGTGTAGCGGCAGGGCCGGTAGTCGCCCAGGTCAGTGGCACACCAAGCAGAGTCGAAGCCTACCGAGGACAAGTCAGACCCTGATCCTTCGCCGGGCATCGGCCCCCCATTGATCACCGTGAGCGGAGTTGTCGACGTCAGCATCGCACTGCCCACTGACACTCCCTGCGAGGCGCCGCATCACGGGGTTCATCTCTGCGACCCGCAGCCGCCAGAGGCACTGGAGGGCTAAGGAACGGGATAAGTTGGTGGTTAAGCAATGCTTGTCTGGAGTGAGGGTGCAGGGTCATGGCATCTGAGGAAGAGCTGTTCGCGTCCGTCGACGCCCTGTTGAACGAGGAGCCGCACCTGCCGCCTCCGGCGGAGCGTGCCCGGCTTCGTGAGGCCGCAGGCATCACCCAGGCCCGCCTCGCCGCCGCGTTGAAGACCACGACCCAGTCGGTGAAGAACTGGGAGAACGGCCGCAGCGAGCCGAAGTCGCCGCGCCTGGACGCCTACCAGCGGCTGCTGAACGGATGGGCGGCGAAGTACCCCGCCCCCGGCGCAGCTCCGGCAGCCTCGGCTGCCGCCGCAGTGCCCGCGACGCTCACAGCACTCACGGCGTCTGCCGAAGCGGGTGCGTCCCCCGCCGTTCCGGCTGCTGCCGCGCCGGCGCGCCCCGCCATCCGACCCGCTGCGGCATCGCGGCGTCCGGCGAATCCGGCAACGAAGAAGGCGGCGCAGCGTGCAGCCGACCCGCGCTTCCCGCACGGCCCCCTCGCGGTCCTGGACGGCGACGGCTGCGCGTACGGCGTGGACGGGATCGTGCTGGACTGCCCGGCGGCCACGGTCCCGGAACTGGTGGAGTGGACGCTGCACGAGTCCGGCCTCGGAGCACCGCCCCTGCACCGCAACGGCAAGGACTCCGATCCGCTGATCGTCCTCACCGCCGCGGCCGCCGTGAAGCTCGGGCTGCCGGAGCGTCTGGAAGGCCACGAGCAGCGCCGCTCCTTGCGTCTTCCCGAGGACCATCCGGTGGTCGAGCAGGTGGTGAAGGCGAAGTGGCGGCTCACCCAACGCGGGTTCGGCCCGTGGGCGAGGATCTACCGCAAGGCCCAGGGGCGCGAGCGGCAGTGCGTGCAGCTCGCCATCCTGTCCTGGGACGCCCTCGACGAGCGAGCCTGGCCCGGCGTGAGCGAGATGGAGCCGGCCGACGTCGCCCGCGTGCTCGGTGTGTACGCCCAGCGGGTCATCACCCCGCGGGGATCAACGGCCGTGTCCGGGCTGGAGTTGATGACCGCGCTGCGCCCACCCACCCGCGCGGCGCGCGATGAGGCGACCGGGAACTGGGTGCCCGGCCACAACCCCGGCTCGCTGGGCACGGAGCCGATGGACCCGGCGCCGCCGGAGGCCACCCCCGAGCACCCGGTCGTCGTGGACTCCGGCTGGACGGGCGGGTTCCTTGATGAGGAGGCCTATCAGTGGGTGCGCGACGTCAGCCTGCTGAGCGATGAGGAGTGCACGCTGCCGTACGCGGTCGGCCTGGACCTCAACACCGCCTTCCTCGCGGCCGCGGCCCGCCTGGTCGTCGGCCTGTCCGCCCCCGACCACTTCCACCACCCGACCTTCAACCCGAAGATCCCCGGCTCCTGGCTGGTCGACCTCTCCCACATCCAGGTCGACCCGCGCCTGCCCTCGCCGTTCACACCGGACGGCGCCCGGCCGACGGGGCCTGCCTGGTACCAGACGCACACCGTCGCCTACGCCCAGGAGCTCGGCTACAACGTCCGTCCGCTCGAGGCCTACCTGCGCCGCGAGACCGGCGCGTACCTGGACCCGTGGCACGACAGGCTGAAGGAGGCGTACGTCGACACCCTCGCCGACCTCGGCGTCACCAAGGAGCTCACGGCCGCCGAGTTCCTGGCGGCCATGGAGCGGCACAAGGACGCCGACCCGGCCATGGCGGCCGTTCTGGCTGCGATCAAGGCCACGGTGAAGGGCGGCATCGGCAAGCTCCGCGAACGCCCGCAGGGCAAGAAGTACAAGGAGGGCGAGCGATGGCCGGCCCTCGAGCGGCCGACCTGGCGGCCCGACATCCGCGCCGCCGTCATCTCCAAGGCCCGCGTCAACATGCACCGCAAGCTGCGCAACATGGCCACGATGACGGGCCTGTACCCGCTCGCCGTGCTCTCCGACTGCGTCGTCTACCCCTCGCCGGGTGAGAGCCCGCTTCACTTCCTGCCGTACGCCGCTTCCGGCAAGCCGCAGCCGGGCGGGTTCCGTCTCGGGCCCTCGCCGGGCCTGGCGAAGCTGGAGGGGGTCCAGTCGATGCTGTGGGCGGTCGACCTCATGGAGCAGGGCTACAACCCCGCCCGCCACATCAAGGGCGGC
>NZ_JBEPBI010000047.1:0-49420 GCF_040299045.1 Streptomyces sp. NPDC001027 | reverse complement strand
CACTCGTGGTCGCGGGCGTACTGCTGCGCCAGGTGCTCGCAGCCGGCGAGGGCACCGACAGCATGAAGAAGATCGCGGCGGTGCCCGCCGCCCGCTGAAGCACCGGCGGCAGCGCCCCGGCAGGCGAAGGCGACGACGGCCAGGAGGGCGAGGAGGCGGCGGCATGG
Organism: Streptomyces sp. NPDC001027; assembly: GCF_040299045.1. Classification (NCBI taxonomy): domain Bacteria; kingdom Bacillati; phylum Actinomycetota; class Actinomycetes; order Kitasatosporales; family Streptomycetaceae; genus Streptomyces; species Streptomyces sp. NPDC001027. The sequence goes on along the minus strand of NZ_JBEPBI010000047.1, from coordinate 49,253 downwards.
GGAGCGGCAGCGGGAGCGGGAGCGGCAGCCGTCTGGTTCGCGGGCCTGTCGTATCCGAAGCCCACGGCCGGAACGCCGGACACGCGGGGCGCCGGCGGAGTTCGCTGCCGGGGCGACGCCGGGTCTCCGGATACGCGCCGGGCCACCACGGGACGTGCGGTGTCGGCCAGTTCCTCCGGAGCAGGCCGCGCGGAGGCGGCGATACCGACGGCACGCTGCACCATCGGGGGCGAGGGCGGGGATGAGGGCGGGGGCACGGACGGAGGCGTCGACCAAGACGTTGAGGGAGGCGTTGAGGGGGACGAGGACGCAGGCGCGGGGGCCGCGGCACCGGTGTGCGGCGCCTCGATGGGCGCGCCGAGCCCCAGTCCCGTCCGGCCGCCGCGCCCCTGCGGCGTCGGCCGCGCCGTCGCGCCCGCGTCGGACCGGGCCGCGGGGGGCCACGCCTCCCCGTCGGCAAGCGGCGCACCCAGGCCGGACCTTCGCGCCGGGGCCGGCTGCACCAGGGGCGGGGCGGGCACCGGCGCCGAGCCGTCCGTCTCCTTGAGGGGCGAAGGGACGACCACGGGTGCCGCCGTCGTCGTGGCCTTCGCCGCCTCCGTCGCCGCGCGCTGGACCGGAGCCGGCGGGGCCGCGGTCACGGGCGGCGTCGCCTGCCGCGCAGCGGGCCGCTCCGCCGCCGACGAGGGCGCGGCAGCGGGAGCCCGCCCGGGAAGGCCGGGGGACGAAGGGGGAGCAGGCGGCTCGACCTCGACGGACGGCGCGTACCCCCGAGGCGTTCCTGGACGGCCGTGAGCGGCTTCCCGGGACTCTCGCCGCAGCGGACCCGGCTCGGTCACGTCGACCGCCTCGACCGCCCTGGCCACGCCGGGCGAGCCGGGCCGCGCGGCCGCGACGACGCCGGGCTTCTCCGCCCGCGAGACGCTTCGCTGGACCGGCTGGACCGGTTGGACCGGCTGAACGGGCCGGGTCGGGGTGACCGGCGAAACCGGTTGGACCGGCTTACGTCGTGCTGCCGACGGCGGTGCGGCGGCCTCCGGCAGCACTGCGGCAGCGGGCGGCGCGGAGTCCGGACGGGTGGTGCGCGCGGGCGTGTTCCCCTGCCGGGGCTCGGTCTCCGGGGCACGCTGCACCGCGGGCGGCGGCGCGAACGGCATTGCCGGCGCGATCGTTCCCGACCCGGAAGGCGTAGGGATGCTCTCCGTGACGTCCGGGCGCGCAGATCGAGGGGATCGAGGGGGTACGGCAGATGCGGTCGAGGCCGGCGCCGCCGCAGACGGCCGGTCGTGGGCCGACGGCGGAGCGGCCTCCGCCCGGCGCTGCACCGTCGGCAGGGGCGCCGGCGCCGGGTCCGGCACCGGGTGCGGTGCCGCCGGCACTGCGGGCGTCCCCGGGGCCGTCGGAACCGTCGGCACTGCTCGTGCGGCTCGGTCCGCTGGTCGTGGTGCGCCGCTCGTCGGGGCGACGGGTGGCACACGGTCGGGCGCCGAAGTGGCCGGGCTGTCTGCGGAGTCGGTCCGCCGGACCGCCGCCCGTGGCGGCGCACCGGACCCGGAGCGCGACGCGACCGCGCGCTGCACGGAAGGGGGCGTACGGGTCGCCGGGGGGTCCGACGGGGCGGAGCCCGACGCCGGACGGACCGCCGGAACACCGGAGTCGGCAGGTGTGACAGGAGCAGCGGTCGTCAAGGGAGCGGCAGGACCCGACTGCTGTCGCCGCTGGACGAGGTGTGCACCGGGGTCGGCAGACATGCCGGGGGCGGCCGGAGCCACCAGGACAGCAGGAGCCACGGGAGCAGCCGGAGCCACCGGGACAGCAGGAGCCACGGGAGTGGACGGGGAGTGTCGTCGGGCGACCGGGGCAGGCTGATTCGTCCGGGGTCCAGACGTGTCCTGCCGGGGAGGTTCGGCGCTGCGGTCCTCGGCCGCCGCCGTCCCGGGGTGCGTCGGCGCCGCCGCCGCGCGCGGTGCCCGTGAGACCCCTGCCCTTGACGCCCCTGCCCGTGAGGTCGTCGTCGTTCGGGCCCGTGCTGCGGTCGCCGGGGACGCGCGGCGCTGGACGGGCGGGGCCGCGGAGGCCGGAGTCCTCTGAGCCGGGGGCCCGGCGTCCCCGGACCCTCCTTCCGGCCGAACGCCGCCGCCGGACTCCCCGCCGGGTCCCGCACCGGGTCCGGCGTAGGGAAGGACGGAGTGGTCGCTTCGTTGAACCGCCGTTCCAGGGACCACGCCCACCACCCCGTGCGCCACCCCGCCGGGTGCGTCGACGCTGACCAGGCGGCCGCGCTCGCGGTACAGCGAGGGGTTCTGCCGGGTCCCGAGACCGCGTTCGAAGGCGGGCGGGTCGGTGAGCAGGATCGCGGGCGCGACCGTGAGCGGCATGGGCCCCACCGTGGGCCAGCCGCCGTCCGACGGCTCGGCCGGCCGCCCCGCGACGGCGGGCTCACCGGCGACGGCGGATGCGGCGGCCGGGTCCACGGGGGCGGTCGTCCGCCCGCCCCGTCGCCGGCCGATCCAGTCACGCATCGCCATGGCCCTTGCTCATCCTTCGTTGAGACGTGTGTTGATCCTGGCTATCTCGGACACCCAGCGGGCCCGCTCCGCGTGCGTCAGATCGAGGATCTGGTCGCGGGACCAGTGGAAGTGGTAGGCGACGTACGCGGTCTCCTCGTGGATGCGGTCGGCCCCGTACGTCACGATTCCCCCAGGCGGCTGCCCGCGAGGTCGACGTCGAAGGAGGACGCGCAGGACGGGCAGGTCACCTCGGCCCGGGTGTGGCCCTCCGCGTTGATCCGGCGGTAGAAGTCCTGAAGGAACGCCAGGTCCGCGGCGAACAGCCGCTCCACCACGCCCGCGTGGACGTCGGTGACCGTCCCGATGCGGGTGACGACCAGCCCGAGCAGGACCACGGTGAGATACGCCGGGTTCTCCTTCACCCTCAGGTCGATCAGCGGCACCAGCTCGTCGCGGGCGGTCGCCAGGCGCATCGCGCCCCGCCGGTGCACCGTCCCCGAGTCGTCCACGTAGCCGCGCGGAAGCTCGAAGTCGAACTCGGTCTTGAGCCGTTCCGGGGCGGCCGGGGCCGCCGTGCCGGGGTGACCCGGCGGTTCGGGGGCGGTGAGCAGGGAGCCTTCTCCGGCGGGATCCGCCCCGGGGGCCGCGCCGGAGACCGTGCGGCGCCTCATGCGAAGGTGATCGTCTCGAAGACGACGGTGACCTTCTCGGTGGCGGGCGAGGCGTCGCCCGCCTTCAGCCCGGGCCCCTCCCACTTGTTGACCCAGGCGTTCTCCAGGTTCATCCGCCGCACCGGGGTGTTCGCGGCGTCGGTGACGATGATGCTGATGTTCTTGCGCGCCTCGTCGACCGCCCCCTTCTCGAAGACGTACTCGATCCACTGGCTGAACGCGGAGCTCTTGTCCAGTCCGCGGGTGATGGTGACCTCGCCGCCCTTGCGCGCGCCCGGAAGCTTCTTGATCAGGTACTGGCCGCTCGGGGTGACCTGCGCGACCTCGATCGTGTCCACCTCGACCGACAGTCCGCTGACCTCCTGGACGGACTCGACCGCCACTCCGCCGAGTTCGACCTGGAAAATGTGTGTGGAGAGGGTGTCTCCCGTAGCCGTCATGAGTCCTACTGCCTTTCAGAGCCGTCTTCGGAGCCGTCGTTCAGAGCTGTCGTTCGGGGCGGGGGTTCAGAGCCGCTTGGAGCTGGCGTTCAGAGCCGCTTTCAGATCACTGCTGCCTGGTCACTCGTCGACGAGGCTGGTGCTGTCGGAGAACTGGGACAGTCGGAAGACCACGAACTCGGCGGGCTTGACGGGGCAGATCCCGATCTCGCAGATCACCTGGCCGGCGTCGATGGAGTCCGGCGTGTTGGTCTCGTCGTCGCACTTGACGTAGAACGCCTCGGCCGCGCTGGCCCCGAACAGCGCGCCGCGCCGCCACTCCTCCCGCAGGAAGGCCGAGATGTTGCGGCGGACGGTCCCCCACAGCCGGATGTCGTTGGGCTCGAAGACCACCCACTGGGTGCCGAGGAGAATCGACTCCTCCAGGTAGTTGAACAGCCGTCGGACGTTGATGTAGCGCCAGGCGGCGTCGGAGGACAGCGTGCGCGCGCCCCAGATCCTGATGCCGCGGCCGGGGAAGGCGCGGATGCAGTTCACCCCGATCGGGTTGAGCAGGTCCTGCTCCCCCTTGGTGACGTTGACCGCCAGGTCCAGCGCCCCGCGCACCACCTCGTTGGCCGGCGCCTTGTGCACCCCTCGCTCGCTGTCGTTGCGCGACCAGACGCCGACGACGTGACCGCTCGGAGGCATCAGACGGTTCTTGCCGCTCGCCGGGTCGAACGCCTTGATCCACGGGTAGTAGAGCGCGGCGTACTTCGAGTCGTAGCCCGCCTCCTCCTGCCGCCACCGGCTCACCTGCTGCGGCGTCAGCTCGGGCAGCGGGTCGAGGACGGCCATCCGGTCGCCCATCAGCTCGCAGTGCGTGATCATCGCGAGCTGTACGCCCTTGACGCCTTCCGCGTCGATCAGCCCCTGCTCGTAGGCGGCCATCAGGTCGGGCGCGGCGACCATGGTGACCTCGTCGACCGCCTCCAGGCCGCCGAACCCGGTCCGGGCGGCGGCGTCGCCGATGTACTCCTGGGGAGAGATCTCCGCGGGAAGCACCGCGGCCGACGCGGGCGCCGGTGCGGGCGCGGCCGGGAGCAGGGCGACCTTCTGGGCCGCGGGACGGGTCAACGCGCCCTGGGCGACGGCCTCTTCGACCGCGATGCGCGTGGAGCCGGTCTTCACCTGGGTGACGACGTAGTTCTTGGCGTTCTTCCGGGTCGAGACGTCATGAGTCTCCACGGCCTTGCCGTCCTGCGAGACGACCAGCTTGAACCGGTCCTCGGGGGCGTTGTCGCCCTCGGGGTGGCTGACCTCGACCGTGGTGCCCGAGGCGTCCACGCCGGGCAGCGCCGAGACCCGGAACGAGCCGAGGCCGACCGGCTCTCCGGCGGTCAGCTCCCTGGGCCCCTCGTCGCCGGCCCGCCCCGCTCCGGACGCCCCGCCGACGCGTACGACGTACGCGACGCTTCCGCCGTTGGCGAAGTAGCCGTAGACCGAGAGGCCCAGGTAGGAGCCGTCGACGAAGTCCCCGAAGGTCTGGACGTACTGACTCCACGTGGTCACGAGCGTCGGCTCGTGGAAGGGCCCCTTCTCGGCGAACCCGACGAAGGCCGCGACCGCCGTCCCCACCGCTTCGATGGGACGGGAGCCGCTCTGGGCCTCCTCCACATACACACCCGGGGACAGGTACGTCGGCATCTTCGCGCTCCTCTTCCGGCGACGGCGATCAGGCAAGCAGTCTCGACCGCCGCCGACGGCCGGGGTACGGCCACGCGTACCGCGAAGGGGGACGCCCGGGTTGCCCGATCGAGCAGTCCGGGGAGCACCGAGGGCCCCGGAAAACCGCCGCCCCGGCACACGAGGCCGAAGCGACTCAGTCCGCGCGACTCAGTCCGAGCCGGACTCGGATTCGGCTTCGGAGTCGGCTTCATCCCCCGAATCGGAGAGGGAACCGTACCCGGTGTCCACGTCCGCATCGTTGAGCTTGGGCTTGACGTCCACCCTGGTCGCCAGCGAGGACCTCGACGCACCCTTTTTGAGCTTGAGCGACTGGGCAAGCCGAAGATCTGCGGCGAGCCACCCGCGGAGCCACGTCATCACCTGGTCCTCGGTGTGCCCGAGAGCCTTTCCGAGCGCCACCAGACCCGGGATGGAAGGTTGAAAATATCCACCGGGCCGCCCCTGGAACGAGATGTCCATACCGCCCGCGTCCCGAGCATACGAAAGGGTCGCGAAGCAGGTCGCACAGGGCCGCTTCTTTCCTGCGATCCATGCTTTGCCCGCGCCGCGCGCGCCGTGCAGCGCCAGGACCAGTTTCTGCTCGGCGTGGTAGCTGCTCCCGCCCGTCAGGAAAATTATCTTGTCTTTCATCGCTGCCGGATCGCCGATCATGGCCCGGCTTTCTTCCATGGTCCTGGACAGCAGCGGGTTGAATGTCCCCTTCAGGATCAAGTGGAGCATCTGCTCAGCCCCGGCACGAGGGGGACGGGACTCTTCGTTCAGTTCTCGGAATTTCTGCGCGACACCCGAAGCTCGATAGTCGCCCTCATTCTGCTCAGCGCCGAGAACCGCCTGGAGAGGATTCTCGAGCTCCTCCTCCATCTCCTCCTCTCCGTCGGCCGCACCCCTCGCCGTCACATAATCTTCCATCTTTTTTCGCAGGTCGTCGAAGGCGGCTGCCAACGAGGCGTCAAGGTTGCTCGCGACCACAATCCCGCCATTGACGTACATGGCCTGGACTTCCTGTTCATCTTTCTGACCCAAGGCGTTCTTCATATACCAGAACAATTGCGTGGACAGATGTCGAAGGATCTGCTCGTCCGGGGAGGACTTGAACGACCGGGAACCGACCTGAGTGACCTTGGACGTCCACATGCCGCCGCCTGTATGACCCAGACCCTTGATGCCGGCAGTCTTGAACTCGCGCTTTATTCCGGCCACGCTCAGGTTCTGTTTCCTGATCTTCCTGAGCTTCGCCTTCCTGGTCTCGGTCCCCCTCAACTGGTGGGCGCTGGGCACAGTAGCCTTGGGCCCGACCCCGCCCGGCGCGACAGAGCGCTTCATCCTTTGCATGACGGTTCGTCGTGATGTCGACCGCGTCCGCTTGCGCCGGTCCGCGGACGGGCCCGGTCCCGTGTCCGCGGCAGGGACGCTGCGCGCCATCACGCGTGCCGCGTTCGCCTCCGCCTCGCGCTCGAAGCGGTCCGACGGGTCGCTCACCCGCAGGCCGGCGCCGTTGTCGGCGCCCGCGACCTCGCCCTCGCGCTGCTGCAGGACATGCGTGAGCTCGTGCGCCAGCGTGCGTTTGTCGATGCCGCCGCGTCCGACGACGATGTGGTTCCTGGAGGTGTAGTGCTCGGCGTCCACCTCGTCGGTGGAGCGGGCCGCCGCCGTGTCGTCGTGCATGACCACGTCGGAGAAGTCCGCGTCCATCCGTTCCTCCATCTCCGACCGCAGGGACTCGGCCAGCGGCTTTCCGGGAGAACGCAGCACGTCGTGCACGGTGGAGCGCTGCACCGGGGCGTCCTGCGAGGGGCGGTCCTCCGGTTCCCGACCGTCGCAGCAGCCGCCGTCCCCGTGCCGCTGCAGATTCAGGATCCGGCCGACGGCCGCGTTGCCGACGCTCCGCTGCAGTGCCAGCACCATCTGCGGGGTCAGCGCATCCCGCCCCCGCAAAGCCTGCGCGGCCTGCGCGGCCTGCGCGACCGTCTCCGGGCCGGCGCCGCGGGCTTCGCGCGCAAGCCGCCGCACGTCGGTCCCGCCCGTCGGCTCCTGCTCGTGCTCGTGCATGTACGCCTCTCTCCCGTGACGCGGCACACGCGCCCGTCCGTCACCTCGTGGTCGCCCGCCGCGGGGCGAACTCGTGGTCCAGCACCAGGCGGCCGAGCTTGCGGTACTCCTGGCGGATCGCCCCGACCAGGTCCGCCGTGGAGACCGGCTGTCCGCTCTCGGCCGCCCGGTACGCCGCGGTGATGACACAGGCCCGGATCGAACCGCCGGCCAGCTCGAAGCGGGCGCAGAAGTCCAGGTCGAGCCCGTCCGCCCGGGGTATCGAGGGGCCCAGGCACCGGTCCCACAGGTCCTGGCGCAGCGCGGGCTCGGGCATCGGGAAGTCGACGATGACGTCCAGCCGGCGGATGAACGCCTCGTCGAGGTTGGACCGCAGATTCGTCGTCAGGACGGCGATGCCGTCGAAGGACTCCATGCGCTGGAGCAGATAGGCGCTCTCCATGTTCGCGTTGCGGTCGTGGGAGTCCTTCACCTCGGAGCGCTTGCTGAAGACGGCGTCGGCCTCGTCGAAGAGCAGGATGCCGTTGACCCCGGCCGCCTCGGTGAAGATCCGCTCCAGGTTCTTCTCCGTCTCCCCGATGTACTTGTCGACGACCGAGGAGAGATCGACGACGTACAGGTCGAGACCGAGGTCCCCGGCGATCACCTCCGCCGACATCGTCTTGCCCGTGCCGGACTCCCCCGCGAGCAGTGCCAGCACGCCCCGGCCCCGGCCGCCGCCCGGCCGCATCCCCCACTGCCCGAGCACCCGGTCGCGGTGCCTGGCCCGGCGGGCGAGCTCGCCGAGCTGCTCGCTCACCGGCTCTGGCACGACGAGGTCCGCCCAGCCCACGGCCGGTTCGATACGGCGGGCGAGACGTTCGAGTCCGGTGGCGTTCTGGCCCCGGACCGCCGTGCTCAACTGGGCCCGGGTGACCGGTCGGCCGACGGAGGCCGCCAGAGCGCCGACCGTCTCCGCCGCACGCCGGATCTGCTCCGGAGTCAGTACGTAGGCGGACAGCAGGTCGACCAGTGCGTCGTCACCGCCCTCGACGCCCTCCAGACCTTCCAAGCCCTCCATGCCCCTGACGCCGATGCCCGCGCCGCACGCGCCGCTGCCGCCCGCACCGTCGATGCCCGAGCCGCCGTCGGCCGGGGCCAGCGCCTCGCGCCACAGGGCCGCGCGTTCGTCGGCGTCCAGTCCGGGAACGGCCAGGGTCAGCGGGCTCGTCACCGACCACTGCGGGTCCCAGGCACGGTGTCCGGTGAAGACGACCGGCACCGGCAGCGTTCCCAGGGTGCGCAGCAGCCGCCGGTGTTCGGGGTGGGCGGCGGGCTCCAGCGCCTCGAGCGGCCCGACGACGAGTCCGCCGCCGCGCAGCCGCGCCTCCCGGAGCACGACCGGCACCACATGCTCCGGGTGGGGCGTCGAGGCCAGGGCCGTGAGGTCGAGCGCCAGCGCCGCCAGGCCCGCGCGCCGCAGCCCCGTGGCCGCGACGTCGGTCGCCGAACCGCCCTGCGCCTGGTGCAGATGGACCAGGCGCACGCCGGCGCGGAGTGCCGCGGCCAGCGAGGCGACCGGCGTGCCGGCCGCCTCCGGAGCGGCCTGGGCCCTGGTCTGCGGCGTGCGCAGGACCCGCAGCACAGCGTCGGTCCGCGGATCGGGAGCGCCGTCGCCCAGCAGGTGGGCGGCCACCCGGTCCGGCACGCGCAGCTCCCGGCTCAGGAAGGGCCTCCCGGGATCCTCGACCTCCAGCAGACCGCCCGCCACCAGGGGGCCGCCGGCGAAGAAGCGGGCGCGGACGCCGGGCTGCCGGGCATCGGCGCCGAGCACGTCCAGGGCGAGCCCGATGCCGGCCCGCCGCCGTGTGACGTCGTCGTTGAGATAGCCGTAGAGCTGTTCGTAGCCGGCGTCGAGATCGGGCAGCAGGGCGACCAGCAGGACGTCGACGTCGAACGGGCTGAGCCCGAAACGCCGGGCGAGTGATTCGACCGGCGTGCCGGCGCCGATACCGGCCGGCGACGTGCCGGTACCGGCCACCGGCGCCCCCGCCCGTCCCGCCCCGGACTCCGGCTCCGCCCCGGGCTCCACGGCGGCGGAGGGCGCCTCCTCACGGGGTCCGGAGCTGATGCCGCCCGACCGCTCCAGCAGGCGGCCGACGTGTTCGTCCGACAGGTACAGGCCGCGCAGCGGGTCGTCCGGACGGACGTCGGCGGCACGCCGCCGCTCCACGGCCGCGCGCACCAGCCCCTCGACGACGGAGAGACGGGCGGGCGCGCGACCCGTCCCGAACATGACCGTCCCGGACATGACCGTCCCACCCGTAGCCGTCCCGCCCGGCGCCGTCCCGCCCCTGTCGGTGCCGCCCGTGCCGGGGCCGTGTCCCGCGGTGCGCGGCGAGGTCCCGTTCTTCAACGCCGCACCGCCCCCGGCGTCGAGCCGCCCGCCGCCGTGCCGCGGACCCTGCGGGAGCCCAGCGTGGGCGCCGCGTCAGGCGCGGGCGCGGTTCGGCCCTCCGGCGCGTCCTCGTAACGCGCTCGTCGTCTCTCGCTGCCCCGCGTGCCCTCCGTGCCGTCGGTCCGGTCCACCGTGCGCAGTTCCAGGCCGTCCGACACCAGGGGCCCGGCGGGCCGGCCGCGGAGGGCGAGCGGGGCCGTCACGACCACGTCGAGGGACGGCTTGAGCTCGCCGCCGAGCGCCGACCACACATCGGCCAGCGCCCTGTTCTCGGTGGGCGGGAGGGCCACGCTCACCGGGACGGCCAGGCCCAGTTCCGCCAGCGATCCGGTGAGCCGCGCGGGCGGCAGGCGGTCCTCGCCCACCAGTCCGGCCAGCAACAGCGACAGCAGCCGGTGCTCGTCCTGCGGCCGTGCCGTCCAGGCGGTGACCAGGTAGGAGAGGGTGTACCAGCGGGACGGTTCGCGCAGCTCCACCGGCCTGCCCCGGTCGTCGGTCTCGGTGCGTCGGCCCAGTTGGCGTCGTTTGAGGTCTTCGCGGACGTCGTAGAGGAAGACGTTGACCGCGGGGGCGCCGGAGCGTCTGGCCACCCATTCCCGGGTGGGCGCCTCGAAGGCCACCTCCGCTCCGGTCTCGCCGAGGACCTGCTCGCTCAGCAGGCTCCGCAGGGCCTCGTCCACCTCGTGGATCACGGCGTCCGCCCTTCGGACGACGGCCGGACCGGCCCCACGCTCGCCCCCGGCCCCGCGGGCACACCCGGCGCCGCCGGGCCGCCCGCCGCCGGAGCGCCCGCCGCCGGAGCGCCCGTCGCCGCCGGAGCGTCCGGGGCCACGGGGGTCTGCGTGTCGACGCCGCCGCCCGCGTCCGCGCCTGCGTCCAGGTACGGCAGCGCCAGCCGTGCCTCGGTGACCAGGAACGGGGCGGTGACGGGGCTGAACCCGGGGCCGACGGCGGTGACGGTCCGCAGGCCGGTGCGGTCGCCGTCCAGGATCAGCATCTGCGCCACGAACGACCCGTCGGGGCCGGGCACCGACGGGTCGGCCGCCGCCGTGATGCCGGGACTCCAGGTGAGCCGCACGGGGATCCCCGGCGGGAAGCCGGTCCCCCGGACGAGGGTGACCGTGCCGGGACTGCCGACCCTCGGCAGCGCGGTGATCGCCGGCTGAAGCACCGTCACCGTCGCGGCGGCCTGCACCGCGCCGTCGGCCGTCGGCGCCGAGGTCGCGCCCACCCTGGCGTCGAGCCGGTAGCGCCCGGCCGTCGTCGGGGTCAGCACGGCCTGGACGACCGCGGACCCGCCCGGCGGCAGGTCGCCGACCGCGCAGCCGACGGCGCTCCGGCAGGCGCTCGGCAGCCCGCTCACCGAGAACGCCTCGGGGATCGCGGTGACCAGCGACAGTCCCTCGACGGCCTGCCGCCCGGTGTTCCGCACCGTGTACGTCACCGTGACGGCGCCGCCGACGTGTCCGACGCCGGGCGACGCCGCGACGGTCAGCACGGGCGGGTCCGCCGGCGGGACGGGCGCGGGCACGCCCACCGTGATCTGCGCGCTCCCGTGGTCGTCGGCCGGATCGGGGTCGGCCATGGAGCCGGACACCGTCCACACGACGGGGAACGAGCCCTCGGCCGTGGCCGTCAGACGGAGGGTGACCGTGGCCGTCGCCCCCGTGGGCAGCGCGCCGAGATCGCAGGCGAACCCGGCGGCGTCGCAGCTGCCGGCGTCCGGCTCCAGGGCGTTCAGTCGCAGCCCCGCCGGTACGGAGACGGTGAGCCGTGCGGCGGGTTCCGGCCGCGGCCCCAGGTTGCGCACGGTCAGCGTGACGGTCGTCCGCTCGCCCGGGGTCAGCTCGCCCGGGGTCGGCTCCCCCGGGCCCGGCCGCACCGAGGTGCCGAGGTCGGCCGTCGGCTGCCAGGCGGGCGACTGCTGCTGACCGGCGCCGCCTCTCGCCCCGGCGAATCCCCGGCCCAGCAGCACCGTGCGGGCGCCCGTCCTGACGTCCACCAGCTCGATACGGGGCCGCTCCGTCCGTCGGCTGGTGACGGCGACCCGTGATCCGTCGGGCGACCAGACCGCGAAGCCCCCCACGGGGAGATCGCCCGGGAGCGGACGGCGGCCGGTGCCGTCCGCGTTCATCAGCCAGTAGCCCTGCTCGGTGCTGAAGACGATCGTGGAACCGTCCGGTGAGACCGCGGGACTGGCGTCGGTCCGGGCGTCCGTGTCCGGCACGGAGACGGCGGTCAGGTCGGTCTGCCCACCGCCGTCGGAGGCGCGGACCGACCAGATCTCCGCATGTTCGTCACGGGTGTCGACCCGCGAGAGCAGGAGAGTGCGGCCGTCCGGCGCGTACGCCGGCTCGGTGTCCCACTGGTTCTCCCCCTGGTCGACGTCGAAGAGGTCCCGCCCCGAGGCGACGTCGATCACGGAGATCCACGACCGGTGGCGATCCCCGGAGAAGCCGTCGCGGACGACCGCGATCCGCCGCCCGTCCGGCGACCACGTCGGGGAGATCTCCCCGCGCCCGTTCCCCCCGCCGCCGGGGGCGCCCTGCGTCTGCAGCGGGCGGGCGCCGGACCCGTCGGCGTTCGCGATCCAGATCCGGCTGAAGGTCTCGTCGCCCCTGCGTTCGGCCCGGGTGAAGGCGATCCGCCGCCCGTCCGGGGAGTACTCGGGTCCGTTCTGGGCCCACTGCGCGACGGGGGAGGCGGCCGTGGGCTGGCCCAGGTCGCGTGGGTCGGTTCCGTCGGGCAGCACGTCCGACAGGTCGAGAGCGCCCGCCCTCGCCGCCGAGTCGCGGGCGACGAGCAGCCGGGTGCTCCCGCCCGCGGGCGTGTACCAGCCGGGGCTGTCGACCCAACGGTCCTCCACCAGCCGCAGGACGGGGGTCGCGGCTCCCTCGACCGCCGCCGTGTAGATCCGGTTCAGCCCCTCCTCCGCGCCCGGTTCGCCATGGCTGACGAAGGCCAGGCTCATGCCGTCCGGGGACCAACTGCCCTGCCAGCCCGCCCAGCCGGCCGCAAGCGCGCCGGACTCCCTCCCGTCCGTGGACAGGAGCGTCAGGCGGGACTCGGTCACCTCCGGGACAGGCGCCGGCCACACCCCGCAGGTGTAGACGAGGGTGTCGGCGCGGACCGGATTCCACGCGGGTTGGATCGCGCCGACCCAGACGCCCGCGGCCGGATCGGCCGGAGGGATCCAGGCGTCCGTGCCGGGGCCGCCCGGATCGCAGTCGTTCTGCGCGGTGAGCGTCCTGACCGGCCCGCCCGCCGCGGCGACGGTGAAGAGCCGGTAGCGGGAGACGTCGCCGCGCAGGGCGCTGAAGGCCAGCCGGCTCCCGTCCGGCGACCAGGTGGGCCAGACGTTGTCGCCGGACCCGTCGGTGACCCGGCGCGGCCGGCCGCCGCCGACGTCCGCGATCCAGATGTCGTGCATCCCGTCCGCGCGGCCGGTCTCGGCGGCGAACGCCACCTTCTCGCCGTCCGGGGAGAGCTGAGGGTGCTGCACCCCGGTCGCCGCCGTGGTGACCCGGATGACGGGGCCGTTGCCGCGCTGCGTGTGGACCTGCGCCTCGGCGGAGTCCCGCAGACTCGTCCAGACGACGGCGTCGCCCCGGGCCGAGGCGTCGACGTCGTAGTGCTGCGGGCCGGGGAAGAGCGGAGCGCTGAAGCCGGCGCCCTCGTCGCCCTCGGCGCCGAGGGCGACCGTGCCGAGGCTGCGGTGCGACGTCCCGTAGAACGCGATGCGTCCGGGGGCCGCGGCGCCGTCGGCCGGGGCCGCGGCGCTCCGCCCCTCGGGCGGGACGACGCCGAGCAGCGTCCCCAGCGACAGCAGCGCGACCGCACGGGCGGCGAAGCGCCGGCCGAGCCCGTGGCCACGCGGCAAACGAACGCTACGACGCACCGGTTCGTACCCTCCCCGTCTCGGCGCCGGGGCGCGCGCCCGCGCTCGCCCCGGGATGGTCAGACCGTCCATCCTGGACGTTCGGACGGCGGTCCACCCCGTGCGGCGGGGCAGTGAACGACGCAGGACCCGTTGCGCGTTCGGGCAGCGCGCAGCACCGGAAGGGGCCTCAGATCAGGCCCTGCCGCAACGCGTACGCGACCGCGTGCGTGCGGTTGCGCAACTGCAGCCGGCTGGTCACGTCGTGCAGGATGTTCTTCACGGTGCGCTCCGAATAGGACAGACTCGCGGCGATCTCGCGGGTGTCCATCCCGTCGGCGACGAGCTTGAGGACACCGATCTCACGGGTGCTCATGCCCGTGTACGAGAGCCCGCGCGGGTCGAGCAGCTGCTGCTGCATCTTGCCGACCTGGGCCAGCAGACGGGCCAGCAGGTCGGACGGCATGCTGCTCTCGCCGCGGGCCGCCAGCAGGGCCACCTGCACGATCCGCTCCGGGGTCGCCTCCGAGCGGCGCACCACGCCCAGGACCCCGCACTCCGCCGCGGTGACCAGGCCCGCGTCGTCGACCCGCGCCGCGATCAGGACGACGCGCGCCGCGGCCGTACGGCTGAGCCGGCGCAGCACCACCGCGGTGTGCTCGTCGACCCCGTCGGCGACGACGAACACGACTGCGGCGCGCTCCTGTTCGGATTCCGGGAGGACCCACAGCTCCGGGCACCGCCTGAGCTGGGTGACGACGCCCGACCGGGAGATGGGGTCTTCGGCGTGGACGACGACGGCGACACGTTCCACTTCGCTCTCCTGTGTTCCCGGCCCGGACCGGGTGAGCGCCGGCCGGCCGGGGGTCGATATCGAACCAAGGAGAACGAGCATGCACCTGAGGACTTTGCGTGCACTTAATGTGAAGCTAATGGGAAGACATGGTGCCTCCGGTCCTTCCCCATCGGCCCCTGGCAGCGCGCGGTGATCTTCCTACAGTCAGGGGCCATGACAGCAACTGCGCGGCTGGACCCCCCGTCCCTCCCGGTCGAACCCGGAGCGACCCGACAGGTCACCCTGCATGTCCGCAACGGCGGCGACATCGTCGAGGCGTACCGGTTCGAGGTGGTCGGCGTGCCGTCGGCCTGGGCCTCGGTGGAGCCGGCCGAGCTGTCGCTCTACCCGGGGACCGCGGACACGGTCACCGTGACCCTCCGGCCGCCCCGGACGCCCGACACGGCTGTCGGGCCGACGCCGTTCGCGGTCCGCGTCCTGCCCGTCGAACGGCCCCAGGACGTGACGGTCCCGGAGGGCACGGTCGAGGTCCTGCCGTTCCACGAGATCGCCGCGGAGCTGCTGCCGCGCTCGAACCGCGGACGGCTGCGCGCGCGCTTCCAGGTGGCGGTGCACAACCACGGCAACACACCGGCCGACGTCACGCTCGGGGCCTGGGACACCGACGAGAAGCTGCGGTACCGCGTCCACCCCGCCGAGGCCGAACTCGCCCCCGGGGAGCAGGGCCATCTCCGGCTGACGGTACGGCCGCGCCATCGCATCCTGCGAGGCGCGGAGAAGCGCCACGCCTTCCAGGTCCGCGTGGCCCTCGCCGGCCTGCCCGGCGACCCCCTCGACGGCGCGTACGAGCAGCGCCCGCTGGTCCCGGCGATGCTCCCCAAGGCGCTCGCGCTGGCCGCCGCCTCCGGCGTCGCCCTGACGGCCGCGTGGTTCGGCGTGTTCAAGCCGGCGATCACGTCGACCGCGGGCGCCGCCGTCAGCTCCCAGGCGAGCCAGGCCGTGCAGTCCGCGGTCAAGGAGCAGCAGAAGAAGGTCGACGCGGTGGCGTCGGCCGCCGCGAGCCAGAGCGCGGCGGCGCAGGCGGCGGGAGGCGGCGCGGGAGCGGGCGCGGGCGGGGGTGGGGGTGGGGGTGGGAAACCGTCCGCACAGCCCTCGGGCGGTGCCTCCGGGGCCGCGGCCGCCGCCGGGTCGGGGGCGGCGGGCGCCAACTTCTACACGCCGTTGTCCGTGCGGGCCGGGAACGGCGACAGCGCCGACGCCACGTTCACCGTGCCGAAGGGCAAGACCTTCCTGATCTCGGACATCGTCCTGCAGAACCCGCAGGGCGACTACGGCACCCTGACGCTGGACATCGACGGCTCCCAGGTGTCGCTGCTCGCGCTGGAGGACTTCCGCGACACGGACAGCCCCTGGGTCACGCCGCTGCGGGTCCCCGCCGGCGGCAAGGTCACCATGACCGTCGCGTGCCGCACCCCCGGCTCGCCGCCGTCCGCCCCCAAGCCCACGACCTGCGCCGAATCGGCGCTGCTGAACGGCAAGATGGTCGCGTCCTGACCGCCGGCGCCGCGCCCGGCGCCGGTCAGCCGGCGACCTGCGTGCTCTGCTGACCGGGCGAGCCGATCTGGACGGTCCCTCCCCACTGGCACGCGCACTTCGACGACTGGGTCAGCGCCGGCTGACCCGCCACCAGCACCGTCGACGAGCCCGGCTGCCAGGGAGCCGGGGTGACCGGCATGCACGGCATGGGGGTCAGCACGCCGTTCGCGGCGGCGGTCGCCTGCGCCACCACGGGATTGCCGGGGTTGTTGCACATGCCGAACGACGGGATGTTCAGCTGCGGCACGACCGCCTGGACGGTGGCGACCGGCTTGCCGTGGCACAGCACCGGCCCGGGAGGCACGGACAGCGTCGCGGGCGCGCTGCCCGACGAACAGCTCACCAGTGCCGTCGCCGTCACGAGCAGCCCCATGATCCACCTCCG
Source organism: Streptomyces sp. NPDC001027 (assembly GCF_040299045.1). Taxonomy (NCBI): domain Bacteria; kingdom Bacillati; phylum Actinomycetota; class Actinomycetes; order Kitasatosporales; family Streptomycetaceae; genus Streptomyces; species Streptomyces sp. NPDC001027. The sequence goes on along the minus strand of NZ_JBEPBI010000047.1, from coordinate 32,764 downwards.
CGCCCGGGTGCCACACCCTCGTCGTACAGCGACGCTAGGGCAGGCACGGCACAGCGGTCAGAGGTCGCAGGCCAGCCGATCGGGCAGGGAACGCTGCCCTGCCGCACCCGTCATCGCCGACGCCGAACGCGCCGGCGCCCGAGGCGCGAACCGCCCGCCCCCCTCGCGGGGCACGGGCGGGCGCCTGTCGCCGTCGCCTGCCGTTACGGCGTGACGGCCAGCCTCGTCAGACCCGCGGGCCGGGTCCCGTCGCCGTACTCCACGACGCCGACGTACCGCTCGCCGCGCACCGCGTCCGGCCACGACACCGTCAGCGCGCGCGGCGCTCCCGGAGCGACCGGCTGGACGGCGGGGGCGACGACGGGGCGGACCGCCGGGGTCGTCTGCCCGACCCTCCACAGGCGCAGCGTGTACTGCTGGCTGTCGGTGTCCTTCGGCATGTCGTACTGCACCACGTAGACCTCGTAGTCGCCGGGCGGCAGGTCGACGTAGTCGCCCGAGCCGATCTGCGGCTCGGAGGGAATCAGGACTCCGTTCTCGTCGAAGGCGTAGAGGAACACGCTGGTTCCGGGCACATGGTCCGCCGGGTCGGCCGCGACCCTGGTGAAGGGCGCGCCCTGCGGTACGTGGACCGGGATCATCGCGGCGGCGTCACCGGGGCGCGGGTCGGACGGGAAGTCCTGGTCCTCGCCGGTGAGCGTGCCGGTGATCTTCTCGGACGCGTACAGCTCCGCCCGCGCGGTCAGTTCTCCCGTCCAGTCCGCCCGTACGGTGAGCGGCGTGGACCGCTCCCCCGTGAGGGCGATGCCGACGGGTGCGGCCACCCGGGCGGCGCGCAACGCGATCGGACTGGCGACCCGGTGGTGGCTGTGCGCGTCGCTCCAGGTGAGGGAGCCGTAGGAGAAGACGCCGTAGGCGGCGTCGGTGCGGGTGAAGGTGATCCGGTACGTCGCCGAGCCGCCGGGGAGCAGCGTCAGACGCTTCGGAGCGACCTCGGCCCGGTAGCCGGGCGGCGTCTGCAGCGTCGCCCGGTAGGTGGCGGTGTCCACGCCGACGTTGGTGACCGTGCGGGTCACCGTCTGCCGCCCGGCGAGGTCGCCGACCGCGATCGCCGGCTGGTTCAGGTCGCCGGCGTCGACCGGACGCGTGGTCGCGCAGACGTCGCCGCCGTCCCCCGTGGCAGGCCGCAGCCGCAGCCCGCAGAGGTACGACGTCCAGTCGGCGGACGTCGAGTCGTAGACCAGGCCGGGGTCGGCGGCGAGGCCGGCACGGGGAGAGCCGGCGCCGAGGTCGAGCGGGGTCGCCTTCCCGCCGTCCTGCCGGGCGACGGGTCCGCCCTCGTTGTCCGTGGTCGTCGCCGTGGTCATCAGCGCCGACTTGATCTCCATGGGCGACCAGTCGGGGTGCAGCTGCTTCAGGAGGGCGGCGAGACCCGCTATGTGCGGCGTCGCCATCGACGTCCCGTCGAAGAAGCCGAACCGGGCAGCGGATCCCGAATCTCCGTCGGGGACGACGCCCGCCAGGACGAGCTGACCCGGGGCGGCGATGTCGGGTTTGAGCAGGTCGCCGCCGCTGTACAGGTCCGGGCCGCCGGAGGAGAACGAGGTGACCTGGGGAGCGCGGACGCGGATGACGCCGGGGACGAACCCGGCCGTGGCGCCGGCCTGCGCCGCGTACTGCCTGACGGCCTTCCCGTCGTCCTGGGACAGGTGGACGGTGGGCACGACGTAGTCGTTCGGGAAGAACTCCTGCGCGCTGCTCGGCGTGTTCGCCAAGGCCATGCCCACGCCGCCGGCGTCCGCGATCTCCCGGCCCTTGTCCCAGATGGCCACTCCGCCACGGTCGCAGATCACGATCCGCCCCCTGACGGCGGCCGGGTCGAGCGTGCCCGGCGCGCACAGCGTGGCCTGCGCGACGTCCGCGTCCGGCCTGCGCGCGTCAGCGCCGTCGACCAGCGGGGCCGGGGAGAGCGAGGCCTGCATCCGGACGTTGGTGAACCGGCGGCCGTCGCCCAAAACCAGCGTCGAGGTGTAGCCGGTGTCGTGCGTCTCGGCGGCGACGGTGGTGATCCACGGCGCGGTGTTCGCCACCGTCCCGGGTCCGTCGTTGCCGGCCGCCGCGGAGACGAACACCCCCGCCTTCGCGGCGTTGAACATCGCCTCCATGGAGGTGGAGGTGGTGAGCGTCCCGCCGATCGAGAAGCTGATCACGTCCACGCCGTCCGCCACGGCCTGGTCGATCGCCGCGGTGAGGTCCGAGTCCCAGCAGCCGTCGTGCCAGCAGGCCTTGTACGCGGCCACCCGGGCGGCCGGGGCGATGCCGCTGATGTCGCCGCGGATGCCGGCGGAGGGCAGTTCCACCGGCGTGCCGTGGTCGCCCGCGGCGGTGGTGGCGGTGTGGGTGCCGTGGCTGTCCAGGTCCCAGGGAGACGGGATGTCCTCGGGCGTCGGGTCCGGGACGCCCTTGCGGAACCACTGCGCGCCGACGAGTTTGTTGTTGCAGACGACCTCGTGGGCGGGATCGTCGCCTCCGTCGCAGACGCCGTGCCACTTCCGGGCGATGACGTCGGCGTCGGGGCGGGGTTCGGGGAGCGGGGCGAGCATCGGGTTCGTCGGGTCGACTCCGCTGTCCACCACACCGACGACGGTGCCCTCGCCGGCGTGCTCGGGGCCGCCGAGCCGGGACCACAGGCCTTTCTCGCCCTCCAGCCCCAGAAAGCGCGGGATGTCGGGAGGCGGGGCCGCCGCCCCGGCCGTGCCCACCGCCGCCCCGGCCGTGCCCACCGCGGCCCCGGCCGTGCCCACCGCCGCGCGACGTTCGCCCTCGGGCGCGGGCGCCCCCCGCCGGAACGCGTCCCCCGCCGGCGCCGCCGAGGCGGGCGGGACGGGCGTCGACGGCAGGTGCTCGACCTGGTCACGGGTCAGCGAGACCACGCCGGGAGCGGCGGCCAGTTCCGCCGCCTGGCGGGCGGTGAGCTTCGCGGCGAAGCCGTTGAAGGCGTAGCCGTACGCGTAGACCTCGGTGACGCCGGGGATGCGGTCGAGCACCTCGTCGCGACGGACGTCCAGGTGCCTCAGGTAGGCCCGGACGTCGTTCGTCCTCGTCCTGAGCCGGTCCCCGGGGGAGGGAGCGGTGCGCTTCAGACCCTTCAGGCCGCCCTGATAGGCGGCGACCGGCGGGTCGGCGAGCTTCACCAGGTACATACGGGCGCCGGCGGGGCCGGACCGGTCGGCGGGTCCGGCATGAGCGGGCGCCGTCGTGCCGGCGAGCGCCAGAGCCCCGGCGAGCACGGCGGCCACCCGCCGGACGGCGGCACGGCCATGTCTTCTGTTGTGCTTCAACTCAAGTCCATTGCAGTCGACTTGGTGACTCGTACCTACCCCATGGCCCCAATGTCACCAGAACTCAAAGGAGTTGAGAATCCTCCACAGCCACCCCACCCACATCTTCACAGAGACCACACAGTCCCCCACAGCACCGCCCCGCGGCAGGCAACCGGAAACCCACACGCACTCCGCCCGCGCCCGCCCCTGCCGAAGGACGCCACATGCCGCACGGCAGACACCCTCACACCGCACCGAGCGCCGCCGAACGCCTCCCCTGAACGAAAAAGCCCAGGTCAGACAATGTCTGACCTGGGCCTAAAAAGAGCCGCCTTCGGGATTCGAACCCGAGACCTACGCATTACGAGTGCGTTGCTCTGGCCATCTGAGCTAAGGCGGCGCGCTGTCCACACCATGGTGCGATCAGCAACGTCGGTAAGTCTACACAGTTTCCCGGGGTGCTCTGCACCAGCTCCCGGGGTGCGACGTGCGGGGCCGGTCGAGGGGCTATGAGCAGCGCTTTCCCCTGGCCGGAGGCGTCCCGTCGAGCAGGTAGGCGTTGATCGCGGAGTCGACGCAGGCGCTGCCGCGGCCGTAGGCGGTGTGTCCGTCGCCCTGGTAGGTGAGGAGGCGGGCGGAGGCGAGCTGGCGGGAGAGGGACACCGCCCAGGGGTACGGGGTCGCCGGGTCGCGGGTGGTGCCGACGACGACGATCGGCGCGGCGCCCCTCGCCTCGATGCGCTGCGGCTCACCGGTGGGCGCCACCGGCCAGTACGTGCAGTTCAGGGAGGCCCAGGCGAGGCCCTCGCCGAAGACCGGCGATGCCTTCTCGAAGGCCGGCAGCGCCTTCTCCACCTGCTCCGGCGTGGAGAACGCGGCGGGAAGGTCCAGGCAGTTCACCGCCGCGTTGGCGGCCATCAGATTGGCGTACCGGCCCTCGGCGTCGCGCTCGTAGTAGGCGTCGGAGAGGATGAGCAGCCCCGCGCCGTCGCCCTCCTTCATGGCCGAGGCCAGCGCCTCCCGCAACTGCTCCCACGTGCTCTCGTCGTACATCGCGGCGATCACGCCGGTGGTGGCGAGGGCCTCGCCGAGCCTGCGGCCGTCCGGGTCGCCGGCGGGGAGCGGGTGTGCGTCGAGCTTGCGGAAGAAGGCCTTCAGGTTCGCGCCGACCTGGGCGGGAGGGGCGCCCTTCGCGGCGAGCGGGCAGTCGGGCCGTCGCACGCAGTCCTTCGCGAACGACCGGAACGCCGTCTCGAACCCCGCCGTCTGGTCCAGGTTCAGCCTGCGGGCGGGCAGCGCCGGATCCATCGCGCCGTCGAGGACGAGCCTGCCCACCCGGTTCGGGAACAGGCCCGCGTACGTCGCTCCGAGGAACGTCCCGTAGGACGCCCCCACGTAAGTCAGCCTCCCGTCGCCGAGGATCGCGCGCAGGATGTCCATGTCCCGGGCCGCCCCGACGGTGGAGACATGACGCAGCAGCCGTGCCGAGCGCGCCCCGCAGGCCTCCGCGAACTTCTTGTACGCGCCGATGAGCGCGTCCGTCTCGCGCTGGTCGTCGGGGGTGGTGTCCGTCTGCGTGTACGCGTCCATCTCGGGTCCGTCAAGGCACTCCACGGGCTCGCTGCGGGCCACGCCTCTGGGGTCGACGGCGACCATGTCGTAGCGGGCGCGGACGGCGGCGGGGTAGCCGATGCCGGCGTACTGCTGGAGGTAGCCGACGGCCGAGCCGCCCGGTCCGCCCGGGTTCACCAGCAGCGAGCCGAGGCGCTTGCCCGGGCCCGTCGCCTTCTTGCGGGCGATCGCGAGCCGCACATCGCCGGCGCTCGGCTCGGCGTAGTCGAGCGGCGCCTTCATGGTGGCGCACTGGAAGCCGGGGACACCGCAGTCGCGCCAGCTCGGCTTCTGCGCGTAGTACGGCGCGAGTGCCGACGGCGTGGCCCTCGGGAGGGCGGCGAGCGCCGCCCTCGCCGTCGAACCGGCGGTGCCCGTCGGCTTCCCGGCGGAGCAGCCGGGGACGAGCAGCGCGGCGAGCGTCACAAGGGTGACGCCGGTACGGGACCTGCGGAGAGAGCGCCTGATGTCCATCCGACGAGCGTAACTGTGAGCGACGAGCTGCACGCTCTGCGTACTTCAAGTGCTCACGGACGAGTGACGCCGTCAACGCGCGTCCGACGGCTCCCGCGGTTCTGCGCTCTCGTCAGCCGGCTCTCAGGGCGAGGGTCATCGCCTCCACGGCCAGCAGCGGAGCGACGTTGCGGTCGAGGGCGTCTCTGCAGGCCGCGATGGCGTCGATGCGGCGGAGCGTCGACTCGGGTCTGCTGCCCCGGGCGAGCCTCTCCAACGCGTCTTCGGCGTCCGCGTTGGCGATCGCGATGCGCGAGCCGAGCTGCAGCGCCAGCACATCGCGGTAGAAGGCGGTCAGGTCGGTGAGCGCGAGGTCGAGACTGTCGCGCTGGGTGCGCGTCCTGCGCCGCTTCTGCTTGTCCTCCAGGTCCTTCATGACGCCCGCCGTGCCGCGCGGCATCCGGCCGCCCTGGGCCGCGCCCAGCGCCGCCTTCAGTTCCTCGGTCTCCTTGCCGTCCCGCTCCTCCGCGAGCTGTTTGGCGTCCTCGGCGGCCGTGTCGACCAGTTCCTGGGCCGCTCTGAGACAGCCGCCGACGTCGTCGACGCGCAGGGGCACCTTCAGCACGGTCGCCCGGCGCTCGCGCGCGGCGGGGTCGGTGGCGAGCCGCCGCGCCCGGTCGACGTGTCCCTGGGTGGCCCGGGCGGCGGCCGCGGCGACGGCCGGCTCGATGCCCTCGCGCCGTACGAGCATGTCGGCGACGGCGTCGACGGAGGGCGTGCGCAGGTTCAGGTGCCGGCAGCGGGAGCGGATGGTGGGCAGCACGTCCTCCAGCGAAGGCGCGCAGAGCATCCAGACCGTGCGGGGGGCGGGCTCCTCGACCGCCTTCAGCACGGCGTTGGCCGACTTCTCGTTCAGCCGCTCGGCGTCCTCCACGAGGATGACCTGCCAACGGCCCGTGGCGGGTGACGTGTAGGACTTGCGGACCGTGTCGCGCATGTCCTCGGCAAGGATCTGCGAGCCGACCGCGGCGACGGTCGTGATGTCCGCGTGCGTGCCGACGAGCGCCGTATGACAGCCGTCGCAGAACCCGCAGCCCGGGACGCCGCCCAGCGCCCGGTCCGGGCTCACGCACTGCAGGGCGGCGGCGAAGGCCCGTGCCGTCTGGCTGCGGCCGGCGCCCGGCGGGCCGGTGAACAGCCAGGCGTGCGTCATCTTCGACGCCTCCGGCGGGGCGGCGCCGGAGGCCGCCGCGGTGACGAACGCGTCGGCGTCCCGAGCGGCGGCGATCAGCTGCTCGCTCACCTTCTCCTGGCCGACGAGGTCGTCCCACACGGTCATGCGTCACGCCGCCCTTCCGTCACGTTTCGCTGCGGGTTCCATTGTGCGGGCCGCCACTGACAACCGGCCCCGGCACGGCGACACGGCCGGCCCACAGGCGGGCCCCACCACGCCACGAAAAGCCCGTCGGACGTCCAACGCCCCACCGCCCGACGCCGCACCGCTTACCGCCCGAGACGGGAGCGGGTTGCGGGAGCAGGAGGCGGCGGGAGCGGGGGCCAGGCCCTTCGCTCCCCGGCGCCCGCCTCCCGTCCCCGGCCCCCGCCGTCCGGCGTCAGTCAGCGGCGGCGGCCGCGCCCGCGGCCCTCGTCGCGGCCCTCGCGGTCGTCCTCGTCGCGGTGCGGTCCCAGCAGTTCGTCCGCCAGCGTCGGCAGATCGTCCAGCGGGGTCTCCTCGGCCCAGTCGGGCCGCGGGCGCCGGCGGGGCGAGCCCTCCTCGTCGAGCTGCGGCAGTTCGCGCGTCCGGTCGTCGGCGCCGTCGGGACGCGCACCGCCCCGCTCCGCCCGTCCGCCCCGCTCGTCGCGGAAGAAGCCCGGCGGCACCCGGTCCGAGGGGCTGTCGTCCCGCACCGGAGGAAGTACGGCCGTCTCCTCCTCGGGGCCGTGGTCACGCACCGGCGGCAGGACCGCCGTCTCGTCCGCGGCGCCCGCCGGGACGGACGGCTGCGGCAGCTCGGTCGTCACCTCGGCGTCAGCCGACGGCCCGGCGGGATCGGCCGACGTCCGGGAGGACTGCAGGGGCTCCTTGTCCATCCGGACCGGCGGCAGCACCGCCGTCTCGTCGACCGGTCCGCCCGAGGCGTTGGTCGGAGTCACCACCGGCGTCGGCACGGTCACCGCCTCCGGCGGCGCCGCCGGAGCGGCGGCGGGCGGGCGGGGCGTCTTCGGGCCGACCGACGCGGCCGCGGCCGCCTGCTCGGCCGCACGCCGGGCCTGCTCGGCCCGCAGCAGCGCCTCCTCGGCCTTGCGCTGCTTCTCCAGCCGCCGGGTCTCGGCTTCGGCGCGCAGCCTGGCCTCCTCCTCGGCCTGCTTGCGACGCCGCTCCTCGTCCGCCTTGCGGCGGGCCTCCTCCTCGGCGCGGGCCTTCTCCTCCGCGAGGAGCCGGACCCGCTCCTCCTCGGCACGCCTGCGGGCCTCCTCGGCGCGCAGTCGGGCCTCCTCGGCCTGCCGTTCGGCCTCGCGGCGCTGCGCCTCCTCCAGCTCGCGCCGCTTGCGCTCCTCCTCCTCGGCGCGCAGCTTGGCGAGCTGCTCCTGGCGCTCGCGCTCCAGGCGCTCCTCTTCGGCCTTGCGGCGGGCCTCTTCCTCGGCCTTGCGGCGGGCCTCCTCCTCGGCCTTCCTGCGCGCCTCCTCCTGGGCCTTGATCTCGGCCTCGGAGAGCGGCAGCAACTGGTCGAGCCGGTGCCGGACGACGGTGGTGACGGCCTCGGGCTGCTGCGCCGCGTCGACGACCAGGTACCGCCCGGGGTCGGCGGCGGCCAGGGTGAGGAAACCGGAGCGCACGCGCGCGTGGAACTCCGCCGGCTCCGACTCCAGCCGGTCCGGCGCCTCCGTGAAACGCTCCCGGGCGGCCTCCGGCGACACGTCCAGAAGGACCGTCAGATGCGGGACCAGGCCGTTCGTCGCCCAGCGGGAGATCCTCGCGATCTCGGTCGGGGACAGGTCACGGCCGGCGCCCTGGTAGGCCACGGACGAGTCGACGTACCGGTCGGTGATGACCACCGCGCCGCGCTCCAGAGCGGGCCGTACGACGGTGTCGACGTGCTCCGCGCGGTCGGCCGCGTAGAGCAGCGCCTCCGCGCGGTGGGACAGCCCGGCGCTCGACACGTCGAGCAGGATCGAGCGCAGCCTCTTGCCCACGGGGGTGGCCCCGGGCTCGCGGGTGAGGACGACCTCGTGGCCCTTGGCCCTGATCCACTCGGCGAGCGCCTCGGCCTGGGTGGACTTGCCGGCGCCGTCGCCGCCCTCCAGAGCGATGAAGAAGCCGGTCGCGGCCTGCGAGGTGTGCGGGTCGTCGCCGCCCAGGAGCGCGTCCCGCAGGTCCTTTCGGAGGGGGACGCCGGAGCGGTCGTCGACCTTGGCGAGCACCAGGGCGGCCACCGGCAGCAGCAGCGCTCCGACCAGCATGAGCACGAACGCCGCTCCGCCGTGCGCGAAGACGAACCTGCCGTTCTCCAGCCGGTGCGGGCCGATGAGCGCCGCCGCCGGCGGGGCGAGCAGCGCGCCCAGCGCCACCAGGACCCGGACCACGGCGTGCAGGTGCTCGGTCGTCCGCGCGCGGCGGTGGTCCTCGGTCTCCTGGTCGAGCAGCGCGTGCCCGGTGTTGGCGGCGACGCCCGCGCCGACGCCTGCCAGGGTCACGATCAGCAGCACGCTGGTGACGTCCGGGATCAGGCCGGCGGCGAGCAGCGCCACGCCGGTGAAGGCGATGGCCAGGGCGAGCAGCCTGCGTCGCGACAGCGACACCAGCACCTTGGGGGCGGTGCGCACGCCGATGACGACGCCGCCGGTCAGCCCGAGCACGAGCAGCCCGTACAGGACCGGTCCGCCGCCCAGGTCCTTGGCGTGCAGCACGGCGACGGCGACGGCGGCGGAGATCGCCCCGGCGACCGCGGCGCAGGAGAGGACCAGCAGCGGGATCGCGCCCGTGCGGCCGCTGTCGACGCCGCCGGCGGTGCGGGGGCGGCGCAGGCCCTCGAGCGGCGACCGCGCGCGCGGGGTGCGCACCGCGGGCAGTTCGAGGAACGTCACGATGGACAGCGACCCGGCGAAGAGCCCCCCGGCGACGTACGAGGCGAGGGCCGCCTGGTGCTGGTCGAACCAGGCGACGCCGACGCCCAGGAGGTTGTTGAGCAACGCCGCGCCGACGAGGGCGACCGCGCCCAGCGGGATCGTCACGAAGACGGTGCGCAGCGACAGGCGACGCAGGGCGTCCATGTGGTCCGGCAACGGCCGCACCGTCGCGCCCTCCAGGGGCGGCGCGGGCAGCAGGGCCGGGGCGGCGCTCTCCCGGGCGACGGTCCAGAACCGTTCGGCGACGCCCGTCACGAACACGGTGACGAGCAGCAGGGGCAGTGCGTCGTCGGGGGTCCAGTCGATCCACAGGGGCGCGACGATCAGCAGCGCGGCGCGCAGACCGTCCGCGGCGACCATGGTCCAGCGGCGGTCGAGCGGGCCGTCAGGCGAGGTGAGCGAGGTCAACGGGCCCAGGAGGACCGCTCCGAAGAGCAGGGTGGCCAGAATGCGCACCCCGAAGACCGTCGCCACCGCGAACGCCACGCCGCGGTAGCCGCCTCCGAAGGAGGCCTCCGCGATGGCTGCTTGGAGGACGAGGAGGACGAGGACCAGAAGGGCGAGGGCGTCTCCCACACCGCCCACCAGCTGCGCACTCCAGAGCCGCTTGAGCTGCGGCTCGCGCAACAGTGCGCGCACGGCGCGCTCGCGGGAGTCCGCCACCAGGGCGTCGTCCGGGGCCGGGTGGTGGGCCGTTGGCTGCTCGGCTCGCGTCATGCTTTCAGCCTATCGGCCGCGGCTGACAGCCCATGGCCCCCGTCCGGACGTGCGACCGCCCCGACACCAAAGTGATGCCGGGGCGGTCGTCCCGTGAACGAGCTGTGCGGAAACCGTGTCGGATCCGCCCGCCTTTTCGTCCGAAAAGCGCGACATGCCGGAAAGAAGCGGTCCGTCCGGGCGAGGACCGCGGTCCGGGCCGGCGAGCGGGCCGGTCAGTCCTCCGACGTCGACCGGGCGGCCGTCGTCTTCGTCGCGGTGCTCTTCTTCGCCGTGGTCTTCTTCGCCGTGGTCTTCTTCGCCGTGGTCTTCTTCGCCGTCGTCTTCGCGGCCATCGTGGTCTTCTTGGCCGCGGCCTTCTTCGCCGGCGCGGCCTTCTTCGCGGTCGTCGTCTTCTTCGCCGGGGCCTTCTTCGCCGTCTTCTTGGCGGGCGCCTTGGCGCGCTTCTCCGCGAGCAGCTCGTAGCCGCGCTCCGGGGTGATCTCCTCGACGCTGTCGCCGGAGCGCAGGGTCGCGTTGGTCTCCCCGTCGGTGACGTACGGGCCGAAGCGGCCGTCCTTGACGACGACGGGCTTTCCGCTGACCGGGTCGGCGCCCAGCTCCTTCAGCGGCGGCTTGGCGGCGGCCCGGCCGCGCTGCTTGGGCTGGGAGTAGATCTCCAGCGCCTCTTCGAGAGTGATCGTGAAGAGCTGCTCCTCGGTCTGCAGCGACCGCGAGTCCGTGCCCTTCTTCAGATACGGCCCGTAGCGGCCGTTCTGAGCGGTGATCTCCTGGCCCTCCGCGTCCACGCCGACGACGCGCGGCAGGGACATCAGCTTGAGGGCCTCCTCCAGCGTCACGGTGTCCGGCGACATCGTCTTGAACAGCGAGGCGGTGCGCGGCTTCACGGCGTTCTTGCCGGTCTTCGGGGTGCCCTCGGGGAGCACCTCGGTGACGTACGGGCCGTAGCGGCCCTTTCTGGCGACGATCTGGTGGCCCGTCGCCGGGTCGGCGCCCAGCTCGAAGTCACCGCTCGGCGCGGCGAGCAGTTCCTCGGCCATCTCGAGGGTCAGCTCGTCGGGCGCCAGCTCTTCGGCGATGTCCGCCCGCTGGTGCCCCTCGGCGCCCTTCTCCCCGCGCTCGATGTACGGGCCGAAACGGCCGACGCGCAGCATGATGTCGTTGCCGACGGGGAACGACGACACCTCGCGTGCGTCGATCGCGCCCAGGTCGGTGACCAGTTCCTTGAGGCCGCCGAGGTGGTCCCCGTCGCCGTTGCCGGCGTCGGCGGCGCCGCCCTCGGCCGCTCCCTCGCCGAAGTAGAACCTCTTCAGCCACGGCACGGACTGCGCCTCGCCGTTGGCGATGCGGTCGAGGTCGTCCTCCATCTTGGCGGTGAAGTCGTAGTCGACGAGCCGCCCGAAGTGCTTCTCCAGCAGGTTGACCACGGCGAAGGACAGGAAGGACGGGACGAGCGCCGTGCCCTTCTTGAAGACGTAGCCGCGGTCGAGGATCGTGCCGATGATCGACGCGTACGTGGACGGCCGACCGATCTCGCGCTCTTCGAGCTCCTTGACCAGGCTGGCCTCGGTGTAGCGGGCCGGGGGCTTGGTGGCGTGCCCGTCGACGGTGATCTGCTCGGCGGACAGCGGGTCGCCCTGGGCGACCTGCGGCAGCCGGCGCTCACGGTCGTCCAGCTCGGCGTTCGGGTCGTCGGCGCCTTCGACGTACGCCTTGAGGAAGCCGTGGAAGGTGATCGTCTTGCCGGAGGCGCTGAACTCGACGTCCCGGCCGTCGGCCGCGGCGCCGCCGATCTTGACGGTGACGCTGTTGCCGGTCGCGTCCTTCATCTGGGAGGCGACGGTCCGCTTCCAGATCAGCTCGTACAGCCTGAACTGGTCTCCGGCCAGGCCCGTCTCCGCGGGGGTGCGGAAACGATCGCCCGAGGGGCGGATCGCCTCGTGGGCTTCCTGCGCGTTCTTGACCTTGCCGACGTACGTGCGCGGCTGGGCCGGCAGGTAGTCGGCGCCGTACAGCTGCGTGACCTGCGCACGGGCCGCGGCGACGGCGGTGTCGCTGAGCGTCGTGGAGTCCGTACGCATGTACGTGATGTAGCCGTTCTCGTACAGCTTCTGCGCGACCTGCATGGTGGCCTTCGCGCCGAAGCCGAGCTTGCGGCTGGCCTCCTGCTGCAGCGTCGTCGTACGGAACGGGGCGTACGGCGAGCGGCGGTACGGCTTCGACTCGACGGAGCGCACGGAGAACCGCGTGTTCTCCAGCGCGGCGGCCAGGGCGCGGGCGTTCGCCTCGTCGAGCGGGAGGGTGTTCGCGCTCTTGAGTTGTCCCAGGGAGTCGAAGTCGCGGCCCTGCGCGACCCGCCTGCCGTCGACGGACTGGAGGCGGGCGACCAGCGACGACGGGTCCGACGGGTCGCCGGCGCGGCCGGTCGCGAAGGTGCCCGTCAGGTCCCAGTACTCAGCAGAACGAAACGCGATGCGCTCGCGTTCCCGCTCGACGACGAGTCGGGTGGCGACGGACTGGACACGGCCGGCCGACAGACGCGGCATGACCTTCTTCCACAGGACCGGCGAGACCTCGTAGCCGTAGAGGCGGTCGAGGATGCGGCGGGTCTCCTGGGCGTCGACGAGCTTCTGGTTGAGCTGGCGCGGGTTGGCGACGGCGGCCCGGATCGCGTCCTTGGTGATCTCGTGGAAGACCATCCGCTTGACCGGGATCTTCGGCTTGAGGACTTCCTGGAGGTGCCAGGCGATCGCCTCGCCCTCGCGGTCCTCATCGGTGGCGAGGAAGAGCTCGTCGGACTCCTTCAGCAGGTCCTTGAGCTTCTTGACCTGCGCCCGCTTGTCGGCGTTGACCACATAGATCGGCTGGAAGTCGTGCTCGACGTCCACGCCGAGGCGGCGGACCTCGCCCGTGTACTGGTCCGGCACCTCCGCGGCGCCGTTGGGAAGGTCGCGGATGTGCCCGACGCTGGCCTCGACGATATAGCCGGGGCCGAGGTAACCCTTGATCGTCTTCGCCTTGGCAGGCGACTCGACGATCACGAGTCGGCGGCCGCCCTGTGCGGTCTCGCTGGTCGGGGACAACTTCGCTCTTCTCTCCGGTCGAGGCTGGGGCCTCCCCAGGCCTTGCTCCCGGGGTCGGGTCATGGTGACGCTGCGGAGTGTGACGGTACATCCCGCCCCCGTGTCAAACGGGAAAAGCCCGCAACGGCCACTCGAACGGTAACCCGACTACCGCCATTCCTGCCGCCCGGAGTGCCGACCGGCCCTTTTCCGCACGACCGCGGGGCTCTCTCCCCGTGATCGGCGTGAGCACCCTCACGCCGCCCGAACGCGCGTGCGGCGAGATCGACTCACAGGCGGGCCAGGCACCACACGCCGACCGCCAGTGCCGCGCACGAGGCCAGCAGCGCCAGAGCCGCCGATGCGACAGGGCTCACACCCTGGGCGACGGGTTCCCGGTGCCCCACCCGGACCGCCGTCCACACCAGCAGAGCGCCCCCGAACAGAGCGAACACCATTCCCGCGAAGATCATCGGCCCGTTCTCCATGGTCGCCTCCGCCCCCCTTCGTCTGCCCTGCCCGCCCGGGCTCCGGCCCGGCCCCGACCAGGACGCTGTCACGCGCGGGCGGCGATCCGGCGAACCCGAGGTGAACGCCTGGACTACGCACGGGGCGAACCCGCAGCGCCGGGGCGGAGAGGCCCGCACGGGGCGAACCCGCGGCCCCGAGGCGGAGAGGCTGACAGGCGAGGGCAGGGGCGGGAAGGGCCCGGCAGGCCAGGACAGGGGCAGCAGTGGGTCAGCAGGCGAGGGCAGGGGCACGCGTGGGCAGGGGCACGCGTGGGCGCAGGCATCCGGAAGACGCGGACTCGCCGAGACGCCGGGTCACACGGACGCGGGAGCGTTCGGCGGACTTCCGTGCCTCGACCCCGCCGAGACCGGTCCGTCCCGAGGAGGCGAAATCCGGCCGCGTCGCGGCATCACTGCGCCGGTTCGAGGAACCCCTGCTCCACCAACAGACGGATCTGGGCCGGGGTGCGGTCGCGCAACCGCACCGGGTCCTCGCCCACCAGCTGGGCGATCGCGTCGAGGATGCGGCCGGCGCTCAGCGAGCCGTCGCACACGCCCGCGAAGCCCGCGCCGACCGTGTCGACCTTGGTCGCCCGGCGCATGCCGCGGTGCTGGCGCAGCACCACGTGCTCCGGGTCCTCCGCGCCAGGGAGTCCCACCTGCTCCTGGACGACCTCCTCGACCAGTCGGAAGCGACCGGCGAGCAGAGCCGCGTCGTCGTGCGCACGGAGGTAGTCGAGCCGCTCGAAGTGCGCCAGGACCGCGTCGCCGAGCGGCTGTTCCACCGGGTGCGGCCATTCCTCCACGGTGATCACGGGCTCCGCTGCCGCCGTCCTGCGCAGCGTGATCCAGCCGAATCCGACGCCCTTCACCTTGCGCGCCTCGAACTCGTCCAGCCATGCGTCGTAGCGCGCCTGGTACTCGGCCGGGTCGCTGCGGTGGTCACCGGCGTCCCTCAGCCAGAGCTCGGCGTACTGCGTGACGTCCTGCACCTCGCGCTGCACGATCCACGCGTCGCACCCACGGGGCACCCACGACCTGAGCCTGTCCTGCCAGTCCTCCCCTTCCGCGTGCTGCCAGTTGGCGAGGAACTGCGCGAACCCGCCCTCGTTCAGCCGTTCCCCCGCCCCTTGAACGAGCGAGCGGCACAGATCGTCCCCGCCCATCCCGCCGTCCCGGTAGGTCAGCCGGGCGCCCGGCGAGATCACGAACGGCGGGTTCGACACGATCAGGTCGTAGGTCTCGTCGTCGCGCACCGGGTCGAAGAGCGAGCCCTCGCGCAGCTCGGCGGCCGGGGCGGCGGACAGCGCGAGGGTGAGGGCGGTGATGTGCAGCGCGCGCGGGTTGAGGTCGGTCGCCGTCACGCGTGTGGCGTGCTGGGCGGCGTGCAGCGCCTGGATGCCCGAGCCGGCGCCCAGGTCGAGTGCGGCCTGGACGGGTTTGCGCACGGTGATGCCGGCGAGGGTCGTCGACGCGCCTCCGACCCCGAGGACGACGCCCTCGTCGGCGCTGCCGATGCCGCCCGCGCCGCCGACCGCGCATCCGAGGTCGGACACGATGAACCAGTCCTCGCCGCCCGGACCGCCGTACGGCCGCACGTCGACGGTCGCGGCCAGCTCCTCCCCTCCCGTGGGGACCAGCCAGCCGCTCTCCACGCACGCGTGCACGGGCAGGAAGTCCGCCACGCGCGCGTGCGGCACCGGTTGCTGGAGCAGGAAGAGGCGCACGAGCGTCTCCAGCGGCGTGTCCCCGCGGGTCGCGCGCAGCGCCGGCACGGTCTCGCTGCGGGCCAGCGCCGCGTAGGCGGGGGCGCCGAGCAGGTCGAGCAGACCGTCCGCGGTGAAGGAGGCCGCGAGCAGGGCCTCCCGCAGCCGGGCGGCGACGTCGGGGCGGTCGGCGGAGGGCAGGGGCGACAGGGTGGCGTTACTCACGCCCCCCATTGTCTCCCGTCACCCCTCGGGCCGCTCCCGACCCGGCCCCTTTCGATCGCGCCCCGCTCAGCTCTTCGTCGCGCGGGCCGAAGCGGCGGCAGCCACCTTCTTGCAGCTGTCCTGCTTGGCCATGGCGTCCTTGACGTCGCCCTGCTCGAGGTTCTTCAGCGCGGTGTTGCCGCTCTTGCTGAGCTGGCCGAGATCGGTGGCGATGTCCTGCAGGCCGTCGGCGAACTTCCCCTGGTCCTTGGTGTCCAGGGCGTCGACCTGCTTCTTCAGGCCGGCGTAGGAGGTCGAGAGGGTCGTGAGCGCCGCGACGGCGTCCTTCTGCTTCTTCTCGCCGTTGTCGACGCCGGGCGGCGTGCCCGCCTTCTGGACGGCCTGTGCGAGCGCGTTGTAGGCGTCGGACATGTCCTGGAAGGCCTTCGAGTCGGTCTTCTGGACGTTCACCGGAGCGTTGTTGTCCGTGGCGGCCTGCTTGATCGCGGCGTTGGCCGCGTCGACCTTGGCGTCCTGCGCGGGCAGCGCGTCGCAGACCTGCTTGGCCCAGGCGTCGAGTTCCTTGTTGCCTTCGTCGCTGCTGCATCCGGACAGTGCCAGTACCAGTACCGCACCGCCGGACAGTGCGGCCGTGAGCTTCTTGTTCACCGGTTTGGTTCCTTCCATGGCTCTCGGCCCCGGAACATACACGCCAACCGGGCGACAACCCCAGAACGAATGACCGTTATGGAATCTTGTGAACCATTTGCACCATGAGAGAGAAGGCTCACGGCAGGGCCGCACCCACGACACGGCGGGCGGGCGACGCGTCAACCCGCGTCACCCGCCCGCCCTTTGAACTGGGCTGCAATGAGCCGCGCTAGGAAACCACCGCCGGATCGGCCGACTTGGACGCCCTGCCGGCGCTGTTCTCTTCGTCACCCATGGCGATGCCTCGGCGCTTGGAGACGTACACCGCGACCACGATGACGAGGAGCGAGAGGAGCGCGATCACGATCCGCACGCCGACGCTCTTGTCGTCGCCGTAGCTGAACTTGATCACCGCGGGCGCGATCAGGAGCGCCACGAGGTTCATGACCTTCAGCAGCGGGTTGATCGCGGGGCCGGCGGTGTCCTTGAACGGGTCGCCGACCGTGTCGCCGATCACCGTCGCTGCGTGCGCCTCGCTGCCCTTGCCGCCGTGATGCCCGTCCTCGACCAGCTTCTTCGCGTTGTCCCACGCGCCACCGGAGTTGGCGAGGAAGACGGCCATCAGCGTGCCGGAGCCGATGGCGCCCGCCAGGAACGCGCCCAGCGCCCCGACCCCGAGGGTGAACCCGATGAAGATGGGCGCCAGCACGGCGAGCAGCCCGGGAGTGGCCAACTCGCGCAGCGCGTCCCGGGTGCAGATGTCGACGACCTTGCCGTACTCCGGCTCCTCGCTGTAGTCCATGATCCCGGGGTGCTCGCGGAACTGCCGCCGCACCTCGAACACCACGGACCCGGCCGACCGCGACACCGCGTTGATCGCCAGCCCCGAGAAGAGGAAGACGACCGCCGCGCCCGCGATGAGACCGACGAGGTTGTTGGGCTGGGAGATGTCCATCATCAGGGTCATCGGCGCGCCCGATCCGGACAGTTTCTCGCCCACGTCGTGCGCGCCGGTCGTGATCGCGTCCCGGTACGACCCGAAGAGCGCCGACGCCGCCAGGACGGCCGTGGCGATGGCGATGCCCTTGGTGATCGCCTTGGTGGTGTTGCCGACGGCGTCCAGGTTGGTGAGCACCTGCGCGCCCGCGCCCTCGACGTCACCGGACATCTCGGCGATGCCCTGCGCGTTGTCGGAGACCGGCCCGAAGGTGTCCATGGCCACGATCACGCCCACCGTGGTGAGCAGACCGGTGCCGGCCAGCGCCACCGCGAACAGCGCCAGCATGATCGACGTACCGCCCAGCAGGAACGCCCCGTACACGCTGAGGCCGATCAACAGCGCCGTGTAGACGGCCGATTCGAGACCGACGGAGATGCCGGCGAGGACCACGGTGGCCGGGCCCGTCAGCGACGACTTGCCGATGTCGCGCACCGGTCGGCGGTTGGTCTCCGTGAAATAGCCCGTCAACTGCTGGATGACGGCCGCCAGCAGGATGCCGATCGCCACCGCGACGAGCGCGAGGAGGCGCGGGTCGCCGCTCTTGACCTGGATCGCCGCGTCGGTGACGCCGTCGAGGTCGGCGTACTTGCCGGGGAGGTAGAGGAACACCGCCACCGCGACGAGGACGAGCGAGATCGTCGCCGAGACGAAGAAGCCCCGGTTGATCGCCGACATGCCGCTCCGGTCGGCCCGGCGCGGGGCGACCGCGAAGATCCCGACCATGGCCGTGAGCACGCCGATCGCGGGCACCAGCAGCGGGAAGGCGAGTCCGGCGTCGCCGAAGGCCGCCTTGCCGAGGATCAGCGCGGCGACCAGGGTCACCGCGTACGACTCGAAGAGGTCGGCCGCCATGCCCGCGCAGTCGCCGACGTTGTCGCCCACGTTGTCGGCGATGGTCGCGGCATTGCGCGGATCGTCCTCCGGAATGCCCTGCTCCACCTTTCCGACCAGGTCGGCGCCGACGTCGGCGGCCTTGGTGAAGATGCCGCCGCCGACCCTCATGAACATGGCGATGAGGGCGGCGCCGAGTCCGAACCCTTCCAGCACCTTCGGCGCGTCGGCCGCGTACACCAGCACCACGCAGGCCGCGCCGAACAGGCCGAGCCCCACCGTGAACATGCCGACCACGCCGCCCGTGCGAAATGCGATCTTCATTGCCTTGTGCGAGACGGCGGTGAGATCCTTTTCCGGTTCGCCTTCCGCCGGCGTCGCTTCCCGTGCCGCCGCGGCGACACGTACGTTGCTCCGCACGGCGAGCCACATACCGATATAGCCGGTGGCCGCCGAGAACGCCGCTCCGATCAAGAAGAACAATGATCGGCCGGCCCGCTGTTTCCAGTCGTCCGCGGGCAGCAACATGAGCAGGAAGAAAACGACGACGGCGAATACGCCGAGTGTGCGCAACTGCCGGGCCAGATAGGCGTTGGCGCCCTCCTGGACCGCCGCCGCGATCTTCTTCATGCTGTCGGTGCCCTCGCCGGCTGCGAGCACCTGGCGCAGCAGTACGCCCGCGACCACGAGTGCGGCCAACGCGACGACCGCGATGACCACCACCAGGAGGCGGTTGCCGTCGGTCAGCTCCGCGGCTGCGAGGGTTGTCGGGTGATCCAACGGATGAGAGGTGGGAAGCCCCGCCATTCGTCCTCCTTGACGCTTGGGCTGAGCTCAAGATGTGGACGGATTGTAGGTACCGGCACCTGATCAAAACAGTGCCCGGCAAACGAAATTCACCTTTTCGTCAAGTAATGCCCTCAAGGCATTGATCGTGAATTGCTTCACGAATTGCAGTCGATTTCGATCGCCGCATGATTCACTTCGCGTGACCGTCTTCTCGTGACTGTGCTCTCGTGACTGTGTTCTCATGAACGACTTCTCATGATTCACTCCGCGAGATCACTGCAAGCATGCACGAGTACCCAGGTCCGCGCATGCCAAAGGGCCCCACCGGAGTGGGGCCCCTCAGAAGAGGCCGACTCAGAAGAAGCCGACTCAGAAGAAGCCGAAACGTCGTGAACGGCCCAGGTCAGTGCGGACGGCTCAGGTCAGCGTGGCCGTCACCGCAGCCGACGGCCAGGTCATACGGATCTGCCCGCCGTGCTCGCCGGCGGTGACCTCCACGTCGTCCACGAGGCCGCTGATGACCGCGAGGCCCATCTCGTCCTCCTCGGCCTCCACGTCCCCGCCGGAGCCTGGCGCCCGTTCGCCGGGCGCCGTACGCGGCGCCTCGTCGCCGACCTCGATGGAGAACTGCTTCTCCTCCTCGATCAGCAGCACCTTCACGGGCGCGGTGATACCACCCGTCTGGTGCAGTCCGACGGCCCGGGAGCAGGCCTCGCCCACGGCGAGTCGGACCTCGTCGAGGACGGCCTCGTCCACCCCGGCCCTGCGCGCCACCGCCGCCGCCACGAGTCGGGCGGTCCTGACGTGCTCGGGCAGCGCGCTGAAGCGGAGTTCAACGGTGGCCATGCGTCCCCCTCGGAACTACGGGCGTGCTGTCAGGGGAGCCGGGCCGCCGAGGCCCGGACCCCTTACGTTGTTCGACCATCCGTGCCGGGCCGCGCGGGCCCGGCAGGGGTGGTCAGTCGGTGGCAGCGACCGCTTCGTCGACCGAGGTGTGAATGGGGAACACCTTGGTCAGACCAGTGATGCGGAAGATCTTCAAAATACGCTCCTGGTTGCAGACCAGACGGAGCGAGCCCTCATGGGCGCGCACGCGCTTCAGTCCGCCCACCAGTACGCCGAGCCCGGTGGAGTCGAGGAAGTCCACGCCCTCCATGTCGACGACGAGGTGGAAATTCCCGTCGTTCACCAGCTCGACCAGCTGCTCGCGCAACTTGGGCGCGGTATATACGTCGATTTCGCCACCGACCTCGACGACCGTACGATCGCCGACGGTACGGGTCGACAGGGACAGGTCCACGGATCCTCCAGCACCTTGCTATCGAGCGGTCGTCCCTCGGAACACCTGAACAGGAGCCCCCGGGACGGTACGCCAGCCGCGATGGCATTCAATCACTTACCGGCAGGCGTGCACGACGCCTTGGCTCCATTGTCCGTCACGCCAGTGACACACTCGGTGCCGATGGCCAATAATCTCCGATCCGATCCATCCTCGCCCGAGACCGCGTCCCGCCTGTCTCCGGGCGCGGTCCTCGACCGGCTCGCCCCCGGACCGAGCCGGGCGTCGCGCATCACTCATACGGAGCACTTGCCCCCGCGTGCGGGCCGCCATGCCGTCTGGCCCGACCAAATTCGTTCCGAGGTCGTCGCGGCCGTGCAGGCCTGCGGCATCGAGCACCCCTGGGCCCATCAGGCGCGGGCCGCCGAGCACGCCCTCGACGGGGACTGCGTGGTAGTCGCCACGGGCACCGCGTCCGGCAAGTCGCTGGCCTACCTCGTACCGGTCCTCTCGGCCCTCCTGGACGGCTCCGAGGCCCCCAACGGCCGCGGCGCCACGACGCTCTACCTGGCCCCCACCAAGGCCCTGGCGGCCGATCAGTGCCGCTCGGTGAAGGAACTCGCACAACCTCTCGGCAACGCCGTGCGGCCGGCCGTGTACGACGGCGACACGCCGTTCGAGGAACGGGAGTGGATCCGCCAGTACGCCAACTACGTCCTCACCAACCCTGACATGCTGCACCGGGGCATACTCCCGTCCCACCCCCGCTGGTCCTCCTTCCTGAAGTCCCTGAAGTACGTCGTCATCGACGAGTGCCACACCTACCGCGGCGTGTTCGGCTCCCATGTCGCCCAGGTGCTGCGGCGGCTGCGCCGCCTGTGCGCCCGCTACGGCGCCTCCCCGGTCTTCCTGCTGGCCTCCGCGACGGCGGCCGAGCCGGCCGTCGCCGCCGGCCGTCTCACCGGCCTCCCCGTGGTGGAGGTCGCCGACGACGCCTCCCCCCGAGGGGAACTGGTGTTCGCCCTCTGGGAGCCGCCGCTCACCGAGATGGTCGGTGAGAAAGGTGCACCCGTCCGGCGTACTGCCACCGCCGAGACCGCCGACCTGCTGACCGACCTCGCCGTCCAGGGCGTGCGCACCGTCGCCTTCGTCCGCTCCCGGCGCGGCGCGGAGCTGATCTCCGTGATCGCCCAGGAACGTCTGGCCGAGGTCGACCGCTCGCTCGCCCGGCGTGTCGCCGCCTACCGCGGCGGCTACCTGCCCGAGGAGCGTCGCGCCCTGGAACAGGCCCTCCACTCGGGCGAGCTCCTCGCTCTCGCAGCGACCACCGCCCTGGAACTCGGCATCGACGTCTCCGGGCTCGACGCCGTCCTGATCGCCGGCTACCCGGGCACGCGCGCCTCCCTGTGGCAGCAGGCGGGCCGGGCGGGTCGCGCGGGTCAGGGCGCGCTGGCCGTGCTCGTCGCCCGCGACGACCCCCTGGACACCTTCCTCGTCCATCACCCGGAGGCGTTGTTCGACCGTCCGGTGGAATCGACGGTCCTCGACCCCGACAACCCGTACGTTCTCGCCCCGCATCTGTGCGCGGCGGCCGCCGAGCTGCCGCTGACCGACGAGGACCTGCCGCTGTTCGGCCCCGAGACCGAAGGCCTGCTGCCGCAGCTGGAGGCCGCGAAGCTGCTGCGCCGCCGCACGAAGGCCTGGCACTGGACGCGCCGTGAACGGGCCGCCGACCTGGCGGACATCCGCGGCCAGGGCGGTCGCCCGGTCCAGGTCGTCGAGACCGGCACGGGCCGGCTGCTCGGCACGGTCGACGCCGGGGCCTCCCACACCACCGTCCACGAGGGCGCGGTCCACCTCCACCAGGGCCGCACGTATCTCGTGCGCTCCCTGGACCTGGACGATTCGGTCGCCCTGGTCGAGGAGGCCAGCCCGCCGTACTCGACGGTCGCCCGCGACACGACGTCGATCTCCGTCCTGGAGACGGACGTCGAAGTGCCCTGGGGCCAGGGACGGTTGTGCTACGGGTCGGTCGAAGTGACCAACCAGGTCGTCTCCTTCCTTCGCCGGCGTGTCATCACCGGCGAGGTCCTGGGCGAGTCGAAACTCGACCTTCCTCCCCGTACGCTGCGCACGCGCGCCGTGTGGTGGACAGTCACCGACGACCAGCTGGACGCGGCCCGGATCAACCCCGAGATCCTCGGCGGGGCCCTGCACGCCGCCGAGCACGCGTCGATCGGCATGCTGCCGCTCTTCGCGACCTGCGACCGCTGGGACATCGGCGGCGTGTCGGTGCCCCTCCACCCCGACACGCTGCTGCCGACGGTCTTCGTCTACGACGGTCATCCCGGCGGCGCGGGCTTCGCGGAGCGGGCCTTCCACACCGCCGGCGCCTGGCTGACCGCCACCCGCCAGGCCATCGCCTCCTGCGAGTGCGACGCCGGCTGCCCGTCCTGCATCCAGTCCCCCAAGTGCGGCAACGGCAACGAGCCGCTGCACAAGAGGGGCGCGGTCCGCCTCCTCACGGAACTCCTGCGTGAGGCTCCGCAGGAGAAGACGACGGAGCCGGCCGCGGAAGGGTCGGGGGAACCGGCCGCGGAGGAGTCGGGTGAACCGGCCGGGCAGCAGACGGCGGAGCCGACCGGGCTGGAGGGGACGGGAGAGCCTCGGCAGGCCGAACCGGAAGTGCATCCGCAGGCGGAGGCGGAAGTGCGTCCCGAAGCGGAGATGTCTGCGGTGATGGAGGCACCGGACCTGCCGCAGCCTCCGGAGGTCCCGCCCGCGCCCTGACCTCGGCCGCGAACGGGCCACGTCCCGAAGCCGCCGTCACGTCCGAGATCTGGCCGATCACAGAGCACCGCACCAGCCGCGCACCTTGCGCCCGCGCCACCCGGTCCGCCCGGGCGCAGGCCCGGTCGGCGCCGTCCGGCCAGTGGTCGGCGGCCGCGAGCGCCGCGAGGTCGGCGCCGCCCGCGGCCCGGTGCCGGGTCGTCACAGCCTGCCCGAGGGCGAGGACCGCGCCGAACACCACGCAGAGCACGGCGATCGCGCCGACGCTCCAGACGGTGGCCGAGCCGCGATCTCCACCCCCACGGCGGCCGGCCGTGAGACGCCGAAGGCGAGCCCGGCGCTGTCCTGCGCGACGGAGGCGCCCGCCGAGGCCTTCCCACAGGCCGCGGAGATCGCTCCTCCCGCCTACTCCGACACCGCGACGACCTCTCCTGCCTTCGCCGGCGCCGTGACGACCCGTCGTGCCCGTCGTGCCCGACGTGCCTTCTCGGAGACCGCGAAGTCCCGCCCCGTCGTCTCCCGCGTGACGGAGGCTCCAACCGTCCGTCGAGAGGCCGCTCAGATGCCTCCCACTCTCTCCGTGGGGGCGGAGCAGCCCCCTGCCGTCCGCTCCGACGCGCCCGGGGCGGTTCATGACCCCGTCTCCGCGCCCGGGGTCGCCCCTGGGCCGACGACCACGCTTCCCGTGCCTCCTGGGTCGTCGACAGCGCTCCCGGTACCCCCTTGGCCTCCGTCGCCTCCGTCGCCTCCGTCGCCTCCGTCGCTTCCGTCGCTTCCGTCGCTTCCGTCGCCTGCGGTCCCCTGGTCGCCGACGGTCTCCTCCGCGGCGGCCACGGCCTCCTCCCGGACCTCGAAGGGCAGCCCGCGCAGTCCCGGCGGGTTCGCCACGACCACCACGCGAACCTGGTCGCCCTCCCTGCCGACGCTCACCCGCGCCCCGCGCGGCGCCGTGGCGCGGGCCACGGCGAGCACCGCGGCGTCCGGATCCTGCCGGGCCGCGGCCCGGGCGCCTGCCCTGGCCGCGTCCACGCACTGGATCTGGGCGGACACGGCGAGCAATCCCCAGACCAGCGACATCGCGAAGATCACCAGCACCGGCAGCACCACGGCCGACTCCGCCGTCACGAACCCGCGGTCCCCGCGGCCGCGCTGCCCTCGGCGCCAGCGCGAGCGCTCACCTCCGGGCCTACGCGCCCGCACTGAGCGCCCGCTTCACCAGCGCCTGCAGTTGCTCCGCGACCACATCGCTCGTCACCACCTGGTAGAGAAGCACCGCGAAGCCGACAGCCGCCACGATCCCCATCGCGTACTCGGACGTGACCATTCCCGCGTCCCGCCGGGCGCCCTGCGCCCCGCGCACCAGGGCGAACAGCCTGGCCCTCACCGTCCGTACCACCCGTGCCGTCATCCTGCTCATTTCAACCCCCGTGATTTCCGGTTGCGTTCGGCTGAGCTCAGGTCGGCTGAGCTCACGTCAGTTCTGTCGATCTCTCGTCTTCCGGCCGCTCATGCGCGTCGCGTCGTCGTCATGGCTCGCCTCCTTCCAGCACCCCGCCCGCCAACCCGAGCACGATCGGCAGCACCCCGACCGCGATGAAGGCGGGAAGGAAGCACAGCCCCACCGGCGCCGTGACCATGACGGCCGCCCGCCGGGCCCGAGCCGTCGCCGCACGCGCCCAGCCGGCCCGGGTGTCGGCGGCGAGCCGGGCGACGGGTGCGGCGGCCGGCAGACCCGACACGTCAGCCCGCTCCAGCAGCCCGGCCAGCGCCGCCGCGCCGGGCGTCGAGGCCAACCTCCGCCAAGCGGAGGCCGGTTCGCCGCCGAGCCGTACCTCGGCCGCACCACGCGCCAGCCCGTTCCCGACAGGGCCGCCCAGGGCCTCGCCGACCGCCTGTGCCGCGAACACCGGTCCAGCGCCCGCCGCGATGCATGCGGCCAGCAGATCCGCAGCGAGCGGGAGCTGTCGTGCGGCGAGCCTCACGTCGTCCTCGCTCGCCGTACTCGTGGCCCGCTGCCTCCGTCGCCACCGTCCCAGGCCCACCGCGCCCGTCAGCCCCAGGGCGAGCCCCGTGACACCGCCGACCGCCGCCCATCCGGCGCCCGCCACCAGCAGTTCGGGGAGCCACCGCCCTACGACCTCCCGCAGCTCGGGACGCCGTCTGCCCGGCATCGGCTCGAACGCCGAACCCGGCACGTCGTCCGAGGTCAACAGGCCGGCCAGTCGCCGACGGGCTCCGCGCACGCGGCGCACCGTCGCCAGCCGCCGCACCGACCACCACAGGGCCGACGCGATCCCCACGGCCGCCCCCAGCCTGTGGACAACTTCTCCGTTCACGCTTGCTCCGCCCACTCCGCCCACTCCGCCTGCTCCGTCCACTCCGTCCACATCGCCCGTGTCCCGTCTCCCGCGATCCCGGCCCGGACGCCCGGACCGTGTCTCGCTCTCGCTCACGTCGCCTCCGCCTTGCGCACGATCCGCAGCGCCCACCACGCCCCGGCGCCCTCCAGCGCTCCACCGACGAGCAGGCAGCCCAACCCCGCTCCGGTGTGCAGCAGGACGTGCAGGGGGTCGGCGCCCAGCGCGGCGCCCAGCAGCAGTCCCAGGACGGGCAGGCCGGCGAGCATCACCACCGTGGCGCGGGGCCCTGCCAACTGGGCCCGCAGGTCGGCTCGTTGGTCCCGCTCTGCGCGCAGCGCGGCTTCCAGACGATCGAGTCCGGCCGCGAGACCCGCGCCCTGGTCCACGGCAACCCGCCAACACGCGGCCAGCCCGAGCAGCCCCTCGGCGCCTGGCGACCGCGCGGCGAGCGCCAGGGCTCGTGGCACGTCACCGCCGAACCGCGCCGCTGCCAGCACCATGGGCTGTGCCTCGCCCAGGCCGCCCGAGTCCCGCGCGGCCCACTGCAACGCCTCCCCGGGCTGTCGGCCCGCGAGCACCTCCCCCGCCAGCGCCGCACACAGGGCGATCACCGCGTCGCCTCGCCGTTCCCCCGCCCGCCGCGTATCGGCTGCCCGCCGCGCCCGGCGCAGCAGGGGCACGGCGGCCGCCCCCGCGACGACCGGCAGTGCCGAGCCGCCCAGCACCGCGACGAGCAGACCGGCGACCGGCGCCCACCATTCGGGCCGCCACCGCCCCCTGAGCCTGCGCAGTTCGCCGACCAGTCGGTGCCAGGCCGGGGGCGGCGCACCGCCCACCGCTCCACCTCCGGCGAGCAGCAACTGCGCCCTCCTGGCCCCTGCGTACGGTCCGCCCGTCAGCCAGGCCGCTGCCCCGGCACAAGCCACGGCTGCAGCCATGGGCATCTCACTCATCACACCCGCCCACCCCTTCGTCACTGGTCACAGCCCTCTCTTCTCCCTCACCCGTCACAGCCCGCTCGTCTTCCTCACCCGTCCAACCGCTCCTCTCCCGCACAGCCTCATCGCGCCCATGCGTCGGCCTCCTCGCTCCGCAGCAGCTCGCGCAACTGCTCCCATCCCCGCTCGCGGGCGAAGGCCTCGGGCGTCCAGCGCAGTGCCGGCACGGTCCGCACCAACCCGGAGGGGTCCCGTTGCAGCACGTGCACCTCCGCGATCCGCCGTCGGCCGGCCGGGTCGCGTGCCAGGTGCAGGACCACCGACAGCGCTGCCGCCAACTGGCTGTGCAGGGCGACCCGGTCGAGCCCGGCCGCCGTGCCGAGCGCCTCCAGCCGGGCGGGGACGTCGCCGGCGGCGTTGGCGTGGACCGTGCCGCAGCCGCCCTGGTGGCCCGTGTTGAGCGCCGCCAACAGATCGACGACCTCCCGCCCTCGCACCTCGCCCACGACGAGGCGGTCCGGCCGCATCCGCAGGGCCTGGCGCACCAGGTCTTCGAGCGTGACGAGCCCCGCGCCCTCCTGGTTGGCGGGTCTGCTCTCCATGCGGACCACGTGCGGATGATCCGGTCGCAGCTCCGCGGAGTCCTCCGCCAGGACGATCCGCTCCCCGGGACCCACCAGGCCGAGGAGGGCACTCAGCAAGGTCGTCTTGCCGCTCCCCGTCCCACCGCTGACCAGGAAGGACAACCGTGCTCCCAGCAGGGCCCGCAGCACCCCGTCGCCGCCTGGCGGGACCGTGCCCGCGGCCACCAGTTCCTCGAGCGTGAAAGCGCGGGGGCGCGCGACGCGCAGCGACAGGCAGGTGCAGCCGACGGCCACCGGGGGCAGTACCGCGTGCAGTCGCGTCCCGTCCGGCAGCCGGGCGTCGACCCATGGGCGGGCGTCGTCGAGCCGTCGTCCGGCCACCGCCGCCAGTCGCTGGGCCAGGCGTCGCACGGCCGCTGCATCCGGGAAGGAGACGCCGGTCGGCTCGAGGCCGCCGCCGCGGTCGACCCACACCCGGTCCGGGGCGGAGACCAGCACGTCCGTCACCAGCGGATCGGCCAGCAGCGGTTCCAGAGGGCCGCTGCCGATCAGTTCGGAGCGCAGCTGCTCGGCCGCCCCGAGGACCTCCGCGTCGCCGAGGACCCGGCCCTGTTCGCGAAGGGCCTGCGCCACGCGCGCGGGAGTGGGATCGGCCCCGCTCTCGGCGAGCCACTGGCGTACGCCGTCCAGCAGCGCCCTGGCCTCTCCCGTCTGTCCGAGGCCGAGCGGCGTGTTCATGACCTGCCCGTCTCGGTCAGCGCCCGCTCCCAGAACTCCTTGCAGAACCGGGCGAGGGGCCCGCTCGCGGTCGCACCCGGGGGCGCCTTCCCGCCGTCCGGACGCAGCAGGCCCGTCTCGACGGGCACCTCGCCCGCCAGCGGCAACCTGAGCAGGCGGGACACCTCAGCGTCGTCGAGCCCGGATCCGTAGGGGCCGCGCACCGCCACTCGCAGGTCGCGCAGCACCATGCCGACGGCGGAGGCCACGCGACCGGCCGCGGCGACGGCTCGCAGTTCGGCGGGGACCACGAGGAGGCCCAGGTCGAGTTGGGCCAGCGCCTCGGCGCCCGAGTCGTCGATACGGCGTGGCAGGTCGACGACGACCGTGCCGCCCCCACGCCGGGCGGCGGCGAGCACGGCGCGTACGGCCTGGGGCGCGATGGCCACGCAGTCGCCGCGGTCCCAGCTCAGGACGCGCAGTGCGTGCAGCCGGGGCAGCGACTCCTCAAGTGCGCCGCCGCCGACTCGCCCCCGGGAGGCGGCGAAGGCGGGCCAGCGCAGGCCCTCGGCGCTCTCGCCGCCGAGGAGCACGTCGAGTCCACCGCCCAGCGGGTCGGCGTCCACCAGCAGCGTGCGCAGCCCTTCGCGTGCCGAGGTGACGGCGAGGGCGCAGGCGAGCGTGGACGCCCCGGCGCCGCCGCGGCCGCCGATCACGCCGACGGTGAGGGCGGGCCGGCCGATGCCTTCGGCGACGTCGGCGATGCGGTCGACCAGCCACTGCTCGCCGTCGGGAAGCATCAGGACGTGGTCGGCGCCGATCTCCACGGCGCGCTGCCACACCCCCGAGTCGTCCTGGTCGCGGCCGACGAGGACCACTCCACGCCTGCGGGCGGCCCCGCGGACTCGGCGTGCCGCGTCGTCGCCGACCAGGACGAGCGGTGCGGACTCCCAACTGCCCCGGCGCTCCGGCGGCGAGTGGTGCACCTCCGGTGTGGCGCCGGCTGCGGCGCACAGGCGCAGCAGATCGTCGAGGAGGTCCGGGTCCTCTGTGACGATCAGAGGCCTGCCGGGCCGCCTTCCGGCGGTGTGCGGCGGCTCGTGTGTGACGGCTCCGGTCATGATTTCCATCCCCTTCACTGCGGGGTCGAGCGGTGTCTGCGACCCCGTGATTCACCAATGCGCGGAGAACCGGTGTGCGGTCTCCGTATGAGCGACCACCGGAAACCGGCGGCGGGCATCCGGAAAACGGAACCGACCTTGCGAAGTCGGCCCGAGCGGAGGCGTGGGAATCACGGTGCGACGAACCCGGAAATCGTGTGGATCTTGGTGGAAAACTGTGGACGAGTGGACAGTTGTGAATATCGCCGTCACCCGAACCGGTGAGCACGGCGCCATCTCCTGTGCGACTCCCGCAGAGCAGTCCGACGACTACGCATCGTGACGGTTGGGGGGCATGCGAAAGAGGCGGGCGCGGCCGCTTCGGGACGGCGCACCCGCCGTGTTCAGAAGGAGAAAACCCACCCGGACATGCGACGACCCCCGCCGGGGGGGAGAGCGGGGGTCGTCTCCACGGCCGACTCGGGGGGGGAGGAGCCGGACCGGGTTAGCACGGTCGCGAACGATCCGTGACTTCCATGGTGTACCCGAGAGCCCTCTCAGGCAAACCCACGCGCCCACCTTACGCCGAATGGGCTGCCCCTATGCTCTTGGTTGTGGAAAACCACTCCTTGCCCCGCACAGCGGCCTTCTTTGACCTGGACAAGACGGTCATTGCGAAGTCGAGCACGCTCACCTTCAGCAAGTCCTTCTACCAAGGCGGGCTGATCAACCGTCGGGCGGCCTTGCGCACCGCGTACGCCCAGTTCGTCTTCCTAGTCGGCGGTATGGACCACGACCAGATGGAACGGACCCGCGAGTACCTGTCCGCCCTCGTGCGCGGCTGGAACGTCCAGCAGGTGAAGGAGATCGTGGCCGAGACCCTTCACGACCTGATCGATCCGCTGATCTACGACGAGGCGGCCTCGCTGATCGAGGAGCATCACGTCGCCGGCCGCGACGTGGTCATCGTCTCCACCTCGGGTGCGGAGGTGGTCGAGCCGATCGGCGAGCTGCTCGGGGCGGACCGCGTGGTGGCCACCCGCATGGTCGTGGGCGAGGACGGCTGCTTCACCGGTGAGGTGGAGTACTACGCATACGGCCCGACGAAGGCGGAGGCGGTCAAGGAGTTGGCCGCGTCCGAGGGCTACGACCTCTCCCGCTGCTACGCCTACAGCGATTCGGCGACGGACCTGCCGATGCTGCAGTCGGTCGGGCATCCGCACGCGGTGAACCCGGATCGGGCGCTGCGGCGCGAGGCGGTGGCGCGCGGATGGCCGATTCTCGACTTCCACCGTCCGGTGCGCCTCAAGCAGCGGATTCCCGCCTTCTCCGTGCCGCCGCGCCCGGCGCTCGTCGCCATGGCGGCCATAGGAGCGGCGGCGGCCACCGCGGGCCTGGTCTGGTACGCCAGCAGGCGCCGCGCGGCGACCGTCTGAGGCGGGCGCCGCGCACCACCCCACCCGCACACCGTCCGCCCGTCCACCCGCACGGCCGTCCGTCCGTCCGCGCCGACCCCTACCGGAATCGCGCCGCAATGACCGTTTACTTCCAATTCACCGTTATTTGAGAGTAAAAGTAAAGAACTGATGCCAGGGCTTCCGCTTGTCCGGGTCCTGGAGTACAAAGGACTCAACGGCCCGCGAGACCAAGGACATCCGAGAGGATCACCTTAACAACGCATTTGGCCCCACGGACCGCGCATGAGAACCAGGCACCCACGCGACGTCGACCCGTCGATTACGGGCCAGCCGCACCAGGTCACGGGCAAAGTCCCGACCTGATGGGCACATATCGAGGACGCTTGGTAACCAGGTGATCATGCCAGCGGCGGTACGAGGACTCGTACCGCCGCAACCCTTTGCAGGGCCCCCGCATGGGGGCCCTTTTCACGCGCAGCTCCACGCGCGCGGCATCCCGTCACACCGCTCCGCGCGCGTGCGGCCTCGTCACGCCGCTCCCCGCTGGAGCGCCTCGCACACCGCCGTCGACTCGCGGGCGCCCAGCTCCACGGCCTTCCCACAGTGGGCGATCCACGCCGCCATGCCGTCCGGCGTGCCCGACGCGTAGCCGTCCAGGGCCGCGAGATAGGCGGCGCGGCCGAGCTCGGCGTGGCCCACCTCGGCGGGGCAGACCGACTTGGGGTCGAGGCCGCTGCCGATCAGGACGACGCGCGCGGCGGCCCGCGCCACAAGACCGTTGTGTGAGGTGAAGGGGCGGAGCGCCAGAAGTTCCCCGTGCACGACCGCGGCCGTCACCAGGGCGGGCGCGGACCCTCCCGCGATGATCAGCTCGGACAGCCCCTCCAGACGGCCGGCCAGCTCGTCCGCGCCCGGCAGGGGCAGCTCGATCAACGGTTCGTCGACCGCCTCCCCGGCATGGCGCGGACGCCCGACCTCGTCACCGTCGCTCGCCGCGGCGACGAGGTGCAGGCGCGCCAGCACCCGCAGAGGCGACTGCCGCCAGATGGACGGCAACTGGCCGGCCTCCGCGGTGAGCCGCAGCGCGGCGCCCATGACGCGCGCTTCGCCGTCGACGCCGAAGTCGCTGCGTCGGCGCACCTCCTCCAGGGCCCAGTCCGCCCCGGACAGCGCCGCCGAGCCGCGGGCTCCGCGCAGGGCGGCCTCGGAAGTGACCGCGCCGCTGCGCCGGCGCATGACACGGTGCCCGTAGACCCGGTCCACGGCCTTGCGGACGGACTCCACGGACTCGGCCACGCCGGGCAACGAGCCCAGGGCCGCGAGCGGATCGGCGGACGCGCCTGTCGTACTCATGAGTACGACACTACGCAACCGGTGCCCGCACCCCACGAAGGAGTGGTCTTCTTCACGCACTCCTGTCACATACAGCTATATGGTCACTACGCTTGGTGAACATGAAAATTGCTTTCGTCGGGAAGGGCGGCAGCGGCAAGACGACGCTGTCCTCGCTGTTCATCCGTCACCTCGCCGCCGTCGGCGCACCCGTCATCGCGGTCGACGCGGACATCAATCAGCACCTCGGACCCGCGCTCGGCCTCGACGAGTCGGAGGCCGCCGAACTGCCCGCGATGGGCGACCGGCTGCCGTTGATCAAGAACTATCTGCGCGGCTCCAACCCGCGCCTCGCCTCCGCCGAGACGATGATCAAGACGACGCCGCCCGGCGAGGGCTCACGCCTGCTGCGGGTGCGCGAGGACAATCCGGTGTACGACGCGTGCGCCCGGCCGGTGGAACTCGACGGCGGCGCCGTCCGTTTGATGGTCACGGGGCCTTTCACGGAAGCCGACCTGGGGGTCTCGTGCTACCACTCCAAGACCGGAGCGGTGGAGCTGTGCCTGAACCACCTGGTGGACGGTCGTGACGAGTACGTCGTGGTGGACATGACCGCAGGCTCGGACTCCTTCGCCTCCGGCATGTTCACCCGATTCGACATCACGTTCCTCGTCGCCGAACCGACCCGCAAGGGAGTCTCCGTCTATCGCCAGTACAGGGAGTACGCCCGCGACTTCGGCGTCGAGCTGAAGGTCGTCGGCAACAAGGTGCAAGGCCAGGACGACGTCGACTTCCTCCGCGCCGAAGTCGGCGACGACCTGCTCGTGACGGTCGCGCACTCGGACTGGGTACGTGCGATGGAGAAGGGCCGACCGCCCCGGTTCGCGCTCCTGGAGGACGCCAACCGTCGCGCGCTGGACCTTCTGCGCACGACAGCCGACGCGACGTACGACAACCGGGACTGGGAGCGCTACACCCGCCAGATGGTCCACTTCCACCTCAAGAACGCCGAGTCCTGGGGGAACGAACGCACCGGGGCAGACCTGGCAGCACAGGTCGACCCCGGCTTCGTCCTGGGGGAAGGCGTCTCCGCCGCCGCCTCCGTGTGACGGATTCCGCCGTCGCCCTCCGGCAGGCGCCCCGTCGGCGGCGCCTGCCGTGACCGCCGCGGACCGGCGCAGGCACCGGTGCCTGCGCCCCAAAGGGAGAGGGGGGGGGGGGGGGAGAGTGTTGGGCGAGGTGTGTTGTTGGAGGTGGGGGGC
>NZ_JBEPBI010000046.1:0-49659 GCF_040299045.1 Streptomyces sp. NPDC001027 | reverse complement strand
CTCGAAGGACTGCCCGGCGCCCTGCTGGACGAGCCGCCCGCCGCCGAGAGCAGCGTCAAGACCGTCGACGGGGAGGGGCTGCTGACGGTCGGAGCGCTCACCGTCGAGGTGAGCGCCGAGGGCCTGATCCGCTTCGTGCGCACCGACGACCGCAGCGAGATCCTGGCCGAGGAGCGCGCCCACTTCTGGTGGCCGGGCTCGCGCCTCTACACGGCCGTCGGCAACGGCCACCACCGTCTCGAACAGCGGTTCGCCGCCTATGACGACGAGCGCCTGTACGGCCTCGGCCAGCACCAGCACGGCCGCCTGGACCAGAAGGGCCTGGTCCTGGACCTCGTCCAGCGCAACGCCGAGGTGGGCATCCCGGTGCTCACCTCGAACCGCGGTTACACGCTGTTGTGGAACAACCCGGCGATCGGCCGCGTCGAACTGGCCGGCAACGGCACCCGCTGGGTCGCGGACTCGGCCCGGCAGATCGACTACTGGATCACGGCCGGCGACCCGGCGGACGGCCAACGCCGCTACAGCGCGGTCACCGGCCGCACCCCGATGCTGCCGGAGTGGGCGGCGGGCTTCTGGCAGTGCAAGCTGCGCTATCGCACGCAGGACGAACTCCTCGAGGTGGCACGGGAGTACAAGCGCCGGGGGCTGCCGCTCGACGCCATCGTCTGCGACTTCTTCCACTGGACGCACCTCGGCGACTGGAAGTTCGACCCGGCCGAGTGGCCCGACCCGGCGGCGATGGTCCGCGAGCTCGAGGAGCTGGGCGTCAAGCTGGTGGTCAGCGTGTGGCCGTCGGTGTCGCCCCTGAGCGAGAACCACCAGGTGCTGGAGCAGCGCGGCTACTTCATCGGCGCCCAGTACGGTCCGATGGCGCACGCGGACTGGCCCGACAAGGGGGTCGCGTCGACGGTCCAGGTGGCGTTCTACGACGCGACGAACCCGGGGGCCCGGGACTTCCTGTGGTCGAGGATCCGCGACAACTACCTCGCCCCCTACGGCATCACGGCCTTCTGGCTGGACGCCTGCGAGCCGGAGCTGA
This sequence comes from Streptomyces sp. NPDC001027, assembly GCF_040299045.1. NCBI lineage: Bacteria > Bacillati > Actinomycetota > Actinomycetes > Kitasatosporales > Streptomycetaceae > Streptomyces > Streptomyces sp. NPDC001027. The sequence continues at coordinate 48,617 of NZ_JBEPBI010000046.1, read as the reverse complement.
AGCCCGGTTTCCCGGAGAACCTGCGCTACTGGGCGGGTCCGGGTCTGGAGGTCGGCAACATGTACCCGGCCGAGAACTCCCGCACGTTCTACGAGGGGCTGCGCGCGGAGGGCGAGGAGGAGATCGTCACCCTCAACCGCTCGGCGTGGGCCGGCAGTCAGCGCTACGGCGCCGCGCTGTGGTCCGGTGACATCGGGACCGACTTCCCGACGCTGCGCCGGCAGATCGCGGCCGGCCTCAACACCGCGCTGTCGGGCATCCCGTGGTGGAACACCGACATCGGCGGCTTCCACGGCGGCGACCCGGACGACCCGGCGTACCGGGAGGTGATGGTCCGCTGGTTCCAGTTCGGCGCGGTGTCCCCGCTGATGCGGCTGCACGGCTTCCGCGACCCGGGGACGCCGCTCGGCCCCGACATGACCGGCGGCCCGAACGAGGTGTGGTCGTACGGCGAGGAGGCGGGCGCGATCCTGGAGGCCTACCTGCGCCTGCGCGAGCGGCTCAAGCCGTACGTCCTCCAGGTCATGCGGGAGGCGCACGAGGAGGGCCTGCCGCCCATGCGGCCGCTGTTCCTGGAGTTCCCCGACGACCCGGCGGCCTGGTCGGTGGACGACGCCTACCTCTTCGGCCGGGACCTGCTCGTCGCGCCGGTGCTGGCGGCGGGCGCGACGACCCGCGCGGTCCACCTCCCGGCGGGCGCGGTCTGGACGGACGCGTGGACGGGCGGGACGTACGAGGGCGGGGCGACCGTGACGGTCGACGCCCCGCTGGACCGCCTCCCCCTGTTCCTGCGGGACGGGGCCCGGCTGCCGGTGGCCGAGTAACACCGGTACGGCTGAACTCCCCTGTGGCAAAAGGAGGTTGGTGGGGTAGGGGGCTGGCGTTCCGCTGCCCCGCACTCCCCGCTGCCCCACGAAAGGGTGTTCCCCCGTGTCCTCGTCCCCGCTCGCCCTCACGGTGGCCGACCTGCTGTTGCGGCCCGGCTTCGCCTCCCGTCGCACGCCCGACCGGGTCTTCGACCGGCTCTCGGCCACGGCCCGCCCGGCGGACGGGGACGAGGAGTTCGCGCAGGCGTTCCGGTTCCTGCTGCGCCACTGGGCCCGGGACGAGAACCTCACGCCGGTCGGCTGGTGGTCGGCGCAGGGTCACGTCCGGCGGCATCTGGCCAACCGCGCCCGCGTCCGGCGGCTGATCGCCGAGCACCCCGCGATCGAGCGGGAGCCGATCGAGCGGCCGGTGTTCGTGGTGGGCCTGCCGCGCACCGCGACGACGCTCACGCACGGCGTGCTCTCCCTGTCCGGGGAGCACCGATGTCCCCTGCTGTGGGAGCTGCTGACACCGGACCTCGCGGGCTCGCCCCGGACGCGCCGCAGGGCGGTCACCGCGGCGCGCCTCATGGTCGGCGCCGTCGATCTGTTCGCGCCGCGCTACCGCGACATCCACCCGTTGGAGGCCGAGGGGCCCGAGGAGTGCACGTTCGCCCTCCCGCACACCGTCATGCCGCTGTCCCAGGCCCGCATCCCCGCCTACCGGGCGGCGCTCGAGGAGCGGGACCTCGTCCCCGACTACGCCTACCTCAAGCAGGTCTACCAGGTGCTCCAGTACGGCCGCCCCCGCCGCCGCTGGGTGCTGAAGTCGCCTCTGCACACCGGGAACCTCGACGCGCTGCTCTCGGTCTTCCCCGACGCCACACTGGTGTGGACGCACCGGGATCCGGCCGCCGTCGTGGCCTCGTTCTGCAGTCTGATCGAGCACGGCATGGCGATCACCGCGCGCCCGCTCGACCTGCACGAGCTGGGCGCCACCTGGCTCGGGCTGCTGAGCCGTTCCGTGGAGCGCGGTCTCGCGTCCCGTGCCGCCGTCCCGCGCGAGGCCCTGGTGGACGTCCCGTACTCCTGGCTGGGCTCCGACCCGGCCACCGGGGCGCCCAAGCTCTACGACGCCGTGGGCGCCCGCTGGACCGACGCCGACGCCGCACGCCTCCCCCGCATCGCCGCCCGCCCCAAGGGCAGCCGGCCGCACAGCTACGACCTGGCCCGTTACGGCCTGACCCGGGCGGACGTCGACGCCGCGTTCGCCGACTACGACGTGCTGCGCGCCGAGGTCGACCGGGCCTGACGCACGGCGGGGGCCGGTCCCGCAAGTGCGCGGAACCGGCCCGGCAAGCCGGTCAGCTGCTGCTGACGGTCAGGTTGTTGGTGGTGAAGTTCAGGCCGCCGGAGGACGAGGTGATCTCGTAGCCGAACTGGAGGTCGCCGATGGTCTCGTTGCCGAACCAGCCCTTGGTGTCCTTGATCCACTTGAGGATCGGCAGGATGTTCACGGTGCCGGAGGTCGAGTTGGAGGTGCGGACGAAGGAGAACACCGCGTTGGAGCCGTTGCTGCCCTTGTAGACGCTCCAGGAGTGGCCGCCGAGCGTGACGTTGCCCTGCGAGGTCCCGAGGGGGCCGACGGCTCCGGTCTTGTTGACCCAGAGCATGATCTCGTAGCGGTGCGCGGTGTCCCAGATGTCGTACGACGTGTTGTACGCGCCGGACGACGGGACGGTGACGTTGTAGGCGCTGGAGAGCGAGCCCAGCGAGGTGATCGACTTGTTGATCACCTTCTTGGAGTCGGGGTAGGACTTGATGCCGCCGGTGTCGGGGTGGTTGGCCCAGACGCCCCAGTTGGTGCCGGAGTTGGCCCAGACGCACTGGCTGCCCGCGCCGGAGCCCCAGATGTTGTTGTAGAGCGTGTAGCCGTTGAGGCTGGTGTTGCCCCACTGGTCGCAGGTGTTCCAGACGGCGGCCGAGGCGGGGGCGGAGGCGAGGCCCACGGTGGCGCCGAGCGCGAGGGCGGGGGCGAGGAGGGCCTTGACGACCCTGCGGGGGGTTCGGGTCCGTATTGCCATGGTGTCCCTTCCATGGGTGGGGGGAACTGCGGTTCTTCAGGGGGGAGTCACCACGTCCTCAGGGTGAGGACGTGGTCTTCTCCGGCGACCAGGTCCAGCGGTCGGGGGTCGCCGGCGGAAGTCCGGACTTCGACGCGGTGCGTGCGGTGCGGTGTGACGACCGCCCGGGCGCCCTCGGGGCCCCAGGTCAGGTCGATCTCGGCGCCGAACCGGGTGCGCACGCCGCGCAGTCGGCCCGTGGGGAGCGCCGGGGGCACCGCCGGCAGCAGCACCAGCCGGTCGGGAGTGGACTGGACGAGTGCCTCGATCAGCACGGCGGGCAGGGTGTGCGCGGCGTCGGCGTTGTAGACGTCGCGGCGGGGGTAGTGGGCGCTCATCAGGGAGTCGTGGAAGAAGTCGCCGTCGAGGACCGCTCCCAGGGCGTTCGCGACCCTTCGGCCGTCCCGGAGGCGGGCGGCGATCAGCGCGTGGTGCAGGTGGCCGTGCGCGGAGTCGTTCTCGGCGCCGCGCAGCTCCAGGGCTCGGTGGGCGGCGGCGGCCGTGCGCGGGGTGTCGTAGGGGTTGATCTCGTCGAGGGGCCAGACGCCGTACAGATGGCTGAGGTGGCGGTGGTCGTAGGAGTCGTCGAGGCCGGGCCAGGCCCATTCGGCGAGTGCGCCGTCGGCGTTGGCGCGGTGGGGCGGGAGGCGGTCGGCGAGGGCCCGCCAGCGGGCGGCCGCCTCCGGGTCGTGCGGGTGGTAGTCGGCCGCGGTGAGCAGCGCGTGCCGGGCGGCGGAGAGGTCCATGGCCGCGTTCAGCGCGCCCCAGCTGCCGCCTGCGGGCCGGTTCTCGGGCGAGTACGAGGGGACGACGACGAGCCGGCCGTCCGGGCCGGTGCGGGTGAGGAAGTCCTCGTAGAACCGGGCGACCTCGGCGAGGGCGGCGGCGGTGCGCGGGTCGCGGACGCCGCGGGTCTCGTCATGGTCGACGAGGGGCTTGAGCAGCCAGTCGGCGCCCGCGGTCCACAGATGGAGCGGGTATTCGCGGTCGAAGTGGTACGCGAGCCCGGACTCGCCGTCGGTGTGTGCGGGCGCGACCACGCCCCGGGCGCCGAACACCGCGCGGGCGTTCGCCCGCCAGTCGTCGAGCTGACGGTCGATCAGCGAGGCGAGTGATTCGGTGACTTCGGGCAGGGCTGCGGCCGCGGCCGAGGCGGTCTGGAGGTTGACGTTGGCGTCGTTGGTGAACGCCCCGGACCACGCGGTGTCCCAGTCGCCGGTCCACAGGCCCGGCAGACGCGGCGGGTTCAGACCGGAGGAGGAGAGGAGGTGGTAGCGGCCCGCGGCGAACAGGCGCTCGAGGAGGGCCGGGCTGTGCGGGCGACGGAGCAGGTCGGACCCGGTCAGGGCGCGCTCGGCGGGGTCGGCGCGCAGGTCGAGGGTGACGCGGCGGTAGGCGGTGCGGTGCAGGGCGAGGTGGCGCTCGAGCAGGTCGTCGTAGGACTGCGGCAGTCCGGCCAGGGCGCGCTGCTGGGCGAGGACGTCCGGTTCGCCGGTGTGCCGGAGCACCCGGGTCAGCATCAGCACCGTCGCCGCGCCGGTGACCCGCACCCCGGGAAGGGTGAGCTCGGTGCGGCCGCCGACGGCCACGACGAGGGTCACGCCGGTGTACGCGCGGTCGCTGTCCGGGTAGCGGGCGCGCAGCGTGAGCCAGGCCCCGGTCGCCGTGCGCACGGCGCCGTGACCGACGACGAGGCCGGCGGGGACGCCGGGGAGCCGGTGGTCCAGGGCGATGTCCAGGTCGGGTCCGGTGACCTGGTGGACGATCACGTCGTCGGCGCGGGAGACGAACAACCGGCCGACGGCGCCCCCGGCGGTCGCGACGGTCTCGCCGGTGGCGAAGTCGACGGAGCGCAGGTGTCGGCCGTCGCGGCGCGGCTCGTCGGAGGGCGCGCGGCGCACGTCCATCCGGAAGGCCGGGTGGAAGGGCTGGACCCACTGCAGCGGGCGGTGGTCGGTGTAGCTCTCGGCGGCCGTGGTCTCACCGGCGAGCAGCCGGTCCTGCAGCGCCCGGAGTCCGTCGGCCAGCTCGGGGGGCCTTGCGTGTTCGGAACCGTTGGGGCGGACCAGGCGGTGATGGGTGACGACGACGCGTTCGTCGCTGGGGTCGCCGAACACGAGGGCGCCGTGCCGGCCGTTGCCGGTGAGGAAGGCGTCCTCCCAGCGGGCCGCGGGCCGGCGCTCCCACGTTCCGTGGACCGGGCCGTCGGCGCCGCCGAGGGCGGGCGGGGCGGGCGGGAGGGTCATGGGCGCAGCACCGCCACGCCGTAGCGGCCCAGTTCGACCTCGTCCGTGACGGTCGCGCCGGTCAGCAGGTCGTGGTGCGAGCCCGGGAGGGCGACGGTCACGGGTTCGCGCCCGTGGTGCAGGAGGAAGAGCAGATCGCCGCGGCGCACGGCCTCGACGCCGGGCGGCAGGCCCTCGACGACGGGCCGGACGCCCGCCTCGGCGGCGATCCGGGCGATCAGCGTGCGGAAGGCGTCGGGCTCGGGGAGGGTGGACAGGTACCAGGCGCGGTCCCGGCGCAGGACGGCGGGCATCCCCTCGAGCTCGCCCTGCCGGTAGACCGCTTCGACGCGGGCGTCCGCGGCCGGTTCCAGTTCCTCGGACCACAGGGCGCCGTGGAAGCCGTCGGCCGCCACGGTCTCCCCCGGGTCCAGCGGCCACCACTCGTGCAGGACGCGGATGCCGAACAGCTCGCGCAGCCGGGCGTCCATGCCGCCGTCCCGTACCCGGTCGTCCTCGTCGGCGACGCCGGTGAGGAACCCGCAGACGAGGACGCCGCCGCCGCGGACGTGACGCAGGAGGTTGTCGATCGCCGCGTCCGTGAGGGCGTACAGCTGCGGGAGGAGGATCATCCGGTAGCCGGACAGGTCGTGCTCGGGGTGGGCGAAGTCGGCGGTGAGGCTGTTCTCCCAGAGGGCGCGGTGCCAGGCGGTGAGGACGGCCGGCAGGTCGACCTCGGTGGACGGACGGGCGTCCTGGGCGCCCGCCCACCAGGCGTGCCAGTCGTGCAGCAGGGCGACGTCGGCGGTGATGCGCAGGCCCGTCGTGTGCGGGCCGAGGGCCGCGAGGTCGGCGCCGAGCCGCTTGACCTCCTGGAAGGTGCGGCCCTCCTCGCCCGCGTGGCTGACCATCCCGGAGTGGAACTTCTCCGCGCCCTGCCGGGACTGCCGCCACTGGAAGTAGCAGACGGCGTCCGCGCCGCGGGCGACCGCCTGCAGGGACCACAGTCGGTTCATGCCGCGCGGTTTGGGGTGGTTGACGCCGCGCCAGTTGACCGGTCCGGCCGCCTGCTCCATCAGCATCCAGGGTCCGCGCGCCTGGGAGCGGGTCAGATCCTGGACCATGGCGGCGTGCTGGGCGGCCGAGGGATCGCGGGGGTCGGGGTACAGGTCGACGGAGACGACGTCCTCCTCCTCGGCCCAGCGCCAGCCGTCCTGGCCGATCCACAGCGGCATGAAGTTGGTGGTGACCGGCAGGTGAGGGGTGTGCCGGGCGACGATGTCGCGTTCGGCGCGGTAGCACTCCAGGAGCATGTCGGAGGTGAAGCGCCGGAAGTCGAGCACCTGGGTCGGGTTCTTCAGGTAGTGCGGGGTGCGCGGGGGCAGGACGCCGTCCCAGGTGTCGTAGCCCTGGGACCAGAACGCGGTGCCCCAGGCGGTGTTGAGGGCGTCCAGGGTGCGGTACTTCTCGCGCAGCCAGCGCCGGAAGGCGGCGGCGGCCTCGTCGCCGTGGTCGAAGGTGCAGTACTCGTTGTTGATGTGCCACATGGTGAGGGCGGGGTGGTCGCCGTAGCGGACGGCCAGGTCCTCGGTGATGGCGGCGGCGTAGCGGCGGTAGGCGGCGCTGGAGTGCGAGAAGTGCTGGCGGCCGCCCCACCACTCGACGCGGCCGTCCTCGGTGCGGGGCAGGGTCTCCGGGTGCAGCCGGCCCATCCAGGGCGGGGGCGAGGAGGTCGGGGTGGCCAGGACGACGCCGACGCCGGCTGTGTGCATCAGGTCCATCAGGGTGTCGAGCCAGCCGAACTCCCTGGCTCCCGGCTCGGGTTCGAGTCGCGACCAGGAGAAGACGCCGAGCGTGACGGAGTTGACGCCGGCGTCCCGCATGAGCCGGACGTCCTCGTGCCAGGTCTTCTCGGGCCACTGTTCGGGGTTGTAGTCGCCGCCGAAGAGGATCCGGCCGCGGGTGGCGTCGCCCAGGTTCGGCATCAGGCGGGCTCCCCGTACTGGATGCCGCGGCCGTTGGTGGCGATGTAGACGCGGCCGTACACGCGCGGGTCGGCGGCTATGGTCGCGCCGATCCAGCCCCACTGGCGCCGGTCGTCGTTGATCCGCGCCCAGGTCCGCGCGGCGTCGTCGGAGCGGTACACGGCGGTGATCGTATCCGTGGATCCGACCTGGTAGACGGCCGGGTAGGAGGCGCCGGCGGGGGCCTTGCCGAAGGCCACGGTGTAGGAGGCCCAGCAGCTGGTCAGCTTGGTGAAGGTCGCCCCGCCGTCGGTGGACCGGTAGAGCCCGTTCCACTTGGTGCTCAGCCACAGGTCGCCGGACCGGCCCGGGGCCGCGGCCAGCTGGAACTGGCTGTCCCCGGACGGCAGTCCGCTCGCCCGCCCGGTGAAGGTGAGGCCGCGGTCCGTGCTGGCGAACAGGGTGCCGGTGTCGGTGTCGTAGGCGTAGAAGCGCGTCGGGTCGGCCGGGTCGGCGAGCGGGGTGGCGCCCTTGGGGAAGGAGGCGACCTCGGACCAGGTCGCGCCGTTGTCGGCGGAGCGCTGCGCGGGGTACTTGGCGCCGTCCCAGTGCACGAAGGACCACAGCAGCACGCTGCCGTCGCTGTTGGTCGCGACCGGCCCCGGGGCGTCCTTGGCGATCGCGGGCTGGGCCGCGAAGGGCGCCCAGGTCTTCCCGCCGTCGTTCGAGTACGCGCCGTTGCCGTGGTCGCCCCAGCCGGTGCGCACGACGCACGACGGTTTCGCGGCGGCCTGGGCGAGTCCGGTCGCCGTGCCGAACACCGGGTCGGCCGCCATGCCGCGGGAGGGTGAGGCCGTGAGCCGCTCGTGGTACATCACCCCGACGTCCCCGAGGCCGCTGATCAGGTGCGCCCGGCCGGTCGGGGGCGAGATCAGCAGACGCACGGAGGTCTCCTCGAGGCCCCGGATCTGCGGGGCCCAGTGCTTCAGGTCCCGGGTGCCGTAGAGCGTGGCGCCGGTGCCGTACACGACGTGCCTCGAGTCGTACGGGTCGACGGCGACGGCCTGGATCCACCAGCCGAACTTGGGCTCGTCGGCGCCGAAGGTGAGGAACGGGGTCTCGGACACGTCGAGGACCGCGGAGTCCTTGAGGGAGGTCCAGGTGCGGCCGCCGTCGGTGGTCCGGTACAGGGTGTCGACGGCCGACCAGCGGTTGTTCGTCGAGACGACGACCGTGCCGGGGCGGCGTGCGTCGACGGCGGCTCCGCCGTAGCCGAAGGCGTCGCCGCTCGCGGGGCGGACGGGGGTGACGTCGGTCCATCGGCCGCTCGCGGTCGCCAGCTTGTGCACGCTGCCGTCGGACTGCCCGTTGGGTCCGGGGGCGTCGGCGTACGTCACGTACAGCTGACGGGTGTGGCAGTCGTACGCGGCCCGGATCGGCACCTTGGCGTTCGTGCCGGAGGGCTGCCCGGGGACGGCCTCCCAGCTGGCGCCGTCCGAGGTGCGGTACAGGTTGGCGGCGGTCCCGTCGGAGTCGCCCCAGCCGGCGTAGAGGACCCGCCCGGCGGCTACGAGGAGCGTGACGCCCTGTCCGGCGGCGGACGGCGTCGCGGGGAAGCCGGCCGCGGCCGTCCAGGTCGCGCCCCGGTCGGTCGACTTCAGCAGGCCGTCGTGACGGGTGCCGAGCCACAGGGTGTCGCTGTCGCGCGGATCGACCAGCAGCCGCTCGCCTGCGCCCCGGCCGTCCTCGTTGCCGCCGAGCTTCACGGTCAGGTCGGTGCGGGCCCAGGTGGCGCCGCGGTCCTCGGAGCGCAGCACGGCGCCGTTGCCGGCCCAGGCCTGGGCGTACGTGCCGAGGGCCAGGTAGAGGCGGTCGGGGTGCGCGGGGTCGACGGCGAGGGCCTCCACGCCGAGGAGGTTCCAGTCGTCCCAGCCGAGGTGGTCGGTGAGGGGCGTCCAGCGGGCGCTCCGGTCGTCCCAGCGGTAGGCGCCGCCGATGTCGGTACGGGCGTAGGCGAGTCCGCGGACGGCGGGATGGAAGAGGACGCCGGTGACGAACCCGGTGCCGCCGATGACGGCTTGGCGCCAGCGGTAGGCGGGGGCGGCGGGGGCGGCGGAGGCGGCGGCAGCGGCCTCGGCGGCGCCCGGGAAGGACGACACGGCGGTGATCGCGGCGGCTGCCGCGGTCGCCGCGAGAACGGCACGACGGCTGGGCCCGGACGTCAGCATGACAGACCTCGCTCTGCGCTGAGGGGAAGGTGGACGCCCTTCGCGGGCGCGGGGAACTGCGCGGCGGGCCACGACGGACCGGCGGCCGCCGTACGGTCGAAGGCCGCAGGCGATCAGGCGCGGGTCATCCCTTCACCGCGCCGGTGAGCATGCCCTTCTTGAAGTGCTTCTGGACGAACGGGGAGAGCACGGCGACCGGCAGCAGCGCCATCACCATGACCGCCATCTGCACGGCCAGCCCGGACAGCTGACCGGTCTTGATGGCCTGGCCCAGGCCGACCGGGGCCTCCTGCTTCTGGACCAGCTGGATCATGACGTTCTGCAGCGGCATCATGTCCTGGTCGTTGAGGTACAGCGACGCGTTGAACCAGGCGCTCCAGTAGCCGACGGCGTAGAAGAGCGTGATCACGGCCAGCACCGCCCTCGACAGAGGCATGACGATCTGCCACAGGATCCGGAAGTCCCCGGCCCCGTCGATCCGCGCGCTGTCGATGAGTTCCTGGGAGATCCCCGTGAAGAAGCCGCGCAGGACCAGGATGTTGAACACGCTGATCGCGCTCGGCAGGATCAGCGCGAGGTAGGTGTCGGTCAGGCCGAGCGACTGCACCAGCAGGTAGGTCGGGATCAGTCCGGCGCTGAAGAACATCGTGGCCAGCAGGATCATCAGGATCCAGCGGTGTGCGAGCGAGCCCGAGCGGGAGAGCCCGTAGGCGCACAGCACGGAGACGCTCATCGAGAAGAGGGTGCCGACGAGGGTGATCAGCACGCTGATCACCGCCGCCCTCGTCACCTGTCCGCCGCTGAGCAGCTCCTGGTAGGCGACGAAGGTGATGCCCTTGGGGATCATCACGAGGCCGCCGGCCTCGTCGATCGTCCGGCGTGAGGAGAGGCTGGTGACGACGACGATCCAGATGGGGAAGACGATGCCGAAGCAGGCGAGCGCGAGGACGAGTCCCTTGCCCGCGAGGCCCGCCTTGCCGGGCTCCTCCTCCCAGGCCGGACGGGGCGGGGCCGCCCACCGTCCGGGCCGGTCCGCCGTCGCCCTGTCGAGGACCGCCGCCTTGTCGAGGACCGTGCTCATTTCTTGTACACCCCCTGCTCGCCCATGAGATGGGCTGCCTTGTTCGCGGCGAGGACCAGCCCGAGACTGACGACGCCCTTGATCAGCCCTGCGGCGGCCGCGTATCCGAAGTCCTGGTTGCGTACGCCGTTCCACCAGACGAAGGTGTCCAGCACCTCCGAGGCTCCTGGTCCGACCGCGTCGCGTTGCAGCAGGATCTGTTCGAAGCCGACCGTCAGCGCGTCCCCCACCCGCAGCACCAGGAGCAGCGCGATCACCGGTCGCAGCGCGGGGAGCGTCACGTGCCAGACACGGCGCCAGCGCCCGGCGCCGTCCATCGCGGCGGCCTCGTACAGGTCCGTCGGGACGGAGGAGAGCGCGGCGAGGAAGACGATGATCCCCCAGCCCGCGTCCTTCCACACGCTCTCCGCGGTGACGAGGAACTTGAAGGTGTCCGGGTCGGTCATGATGTCGAGGCCGTCGTAGCCGTGCTGGCGCAGGAGCTGCGACAGGATGCCCGCGCCGCCGAACAGCTGCTGGAACACCGCGATGACCAGCACCCAGGAGAAGAAGTGCGGCAGGTAGAGGATCGCCTGCGAGAACGCCCGCACCCTCGGCCTGACCACGCTGTTGATCACCAGGGCGAGGACGACGGGGACGGGGAAGTACAGCACGAGCTGGAGGAAGAAGAGAACGAGCGTGTTCTGCACGGCGTTCCAGAACGCCGAGTCCTCGAAGATGCGCTGGAAGTTCTCGAGGCCCACCCAGGGACTGTGCAGCATCGAGACGATGCCGTTGTCGCTGATGTACGGGTCGTAGTCCTGGAACGCGACGATGTTGCCCAGGATCGGCAGGTAGTTGAAGACCAGGAGCAGCACGAGGGCCGGCAGGGTCATCAGGAGCAGGGTCCGGTCCCGCCGCAGCCGCACCCGCAGGCTCCGCTTCCCGGTGGGTCTCTCCTCGCCCGCACCCGTGTCACCGCCGGGCTGGGGCGGGATCTGCGGCGGTCGGGCTGTCGTCGTCTTGGCCCCGCGTCGAGGCACCGTGCTGTGGGACACGGCCGTTCTCCTCGCCTCGCTGCCGGTCAGCTCGCCGCCGGACCGTTGTCGTCGAGCAGCTTCTGGTACCAGTCGCGCAGCTTGTCGCCGCCCTTGCTCTTCCAGTCGGAGACGGCCTGCTGCATGTCGCTGATCTTCTTGCGGCCGCGGGTGATGTCGTCCTCCAGCTGCTCGAAGTCGTTGGAGAGGTTGGTGTAACGGGCCGGCTCGGTGATCTGCATGCCGTAGAAGGAGGACTTCTTGGTGAAGCCGCCCGCGCGCTGCTGCCACTCGACCTGCGCCTTGGCGACCTCGGGGAAGTCGGGGTGCGCGATGGTGGCGGCGGGGCTCGCGACCATGACGTATGCGTTCGAGACCTCGTTGTTGCCCTGGTCGGTCTTGACCGGGACGCCGTCCTTGACGGTGTAGTGGGTTCCCTCCACGCCGTAGTTGGTCATCATGTACTCCTTGGTGCCGTACGGCGCGGCGGTGACGTTGGCCACGGCCAGCACGTCACGGACGACCGACTCGGACGCCTTCTTGTTGACGAACGCGAAGATGCCGGCCGGCTGTTCGGCCCAGAGGCTGGGGTCGCCGCCGTCGTGTCCGTAGACGTCCATCCCCCAGATCTTGAACTGCGGGTTCTGGGTGGCCTGTTCGGCGGTGCGGCCCCACCACTGGCTGATGTTGTTGGAGTAGATCAGGAACTCGCCCGCCGCGAACTTGGGACCGGGGTCGGGGGCCGTCTTGCCCAGTTCGCCGTCGGGGTGCACCACTTTGGCGGCGAACAGCTTGCGGGTCCACTCCAGTGCCTCGAGGTATTCGTCGGTCTCGATGCGGTTGACGAGCTTGCCGTCGACGAGGTTCCAGCCGAGCGGCTTCTCGCTGCCGGAGAGCACGCCGAACATCTGCCAGGCGGTCCACTTCATGTCCAGGCAGGCCCACCGCTTGGCCTTGGCGTTGGTGATCTCCTTGGCCAGGGCCATGAACTCGTCCGCCGAGCGCGGGACTTCGTACCCCTCCTTGTCGAAGATGTCCTTGCGGTAGAGGGGCACGATGCTGGGCACGTACGGTGCGGGCATCGGCAGACCGCGCAGCTTGCCGCCGAAGATGGAGCGCTGCCAGGCGTCCGTCGGGATCGCCGCGAGGTTCGGGTACTCCTTGACCTTGTCGCCGGACAGGTAGGGGCCGAGGTCGGCGAACTTGCTGAGGATGGCGCTGGGTATCTTGCCGCCCATGTTCCAGCCGGGGACGACCACCACGTCCGGCACCTCGCTGGAGGCGAGGACCGCGCCGAGCTTCTGGTCGTAGGTGTTGCCGTCCTGGTTCTGCCAGACGACGTCGACGCCGATGAGGTCGTTCATGCCCTTGTAGTAGGCGTTCGTGCCCTTGGGCGGGGAGCCCCAGAACGGCGACATGATCGTGACCTTGCCGCCCTTGCCCAGCTTCTTGGGCACCGAGTCCTTCAGCGTCGCCAGGTTCAGCTTGCCGGTGAAGCCCATGGCCGAGCCGTTCTTGGCCGGGATGTCCGGCGTCACCACGTTGCTGGCCACGAAGGTGGGAAGGATCTTCTTGGCGTCCTTGCCCGACGTGGTGCCGTCGCGCGATCCGCCGTCCGACCCTCCGCAGCCGGCTAGCAGCGGCATCCCGCCGGCCACGCTTGCGGTGACGACCGCCGTGGAGGCGAGGAAGCTTCTCCGACTCGGCCCGGAGGAGGCGGAAGCGGCGTTCGGCGTCATTGCGTCAACCCTTCATGGCGCACCAGGACACCCGGCGGTGGCCGGCGGCTGCGGTGTCTCGAGTGGAACTGACGGAGCCGAAGCGGTTCCTGCGGCCCCCTGTGCTGGAGCTTTCCAGTCGAAGCGCTTCGATGTTGCTGCGAGGTTAAGTGAACACCCGGGGGTGCACAAGGGTCGTCCCCAAGTTTCCTCCGAGACATCCGGGGTGACCTGTTCGTATGCCCTGCTTGAAATAAGCGTGAGGTCCCCTTGACACCCACCGGTGCGCCCAATGAGCATCGAAGCGCTTCGAAAGAGCCAGCTCGGTCCACCGCAAAGGGAACCCCACGTGACCGCACACCCGCCGCCCACGCCGCCTTTCCGCGATCCGCAGCTGCCGTTCGCGAAGCGCATCGACGACCTGTTGTCCCGGCTGACCCTGGACGAGAAGGTCTCCTTCCTGCACCAGTTCGCCCCGGCCGTCGAGCGGCTCGGCGTCGACGCGTTCCGCACCGGTCAGGAGGCACTGCACGGCGTCGCGTGGATGGGCCCGGCGACGGTGTTCCCGCAGGCCGTGGGGTTGGGCGCGACCTGGAACACCGACCTGGTGCGCCGCGTCGGCGAGGCGGTGTCCAAGGAGGTCCGGGCGATGCGCGCCCTCGACGACCGCGTCGGCCTGAACGTCTGGGCCCCCACCGTCAACCTGCTGCGCCACCCGCTGTGGGGCCGCAACGAGGAGGGCTACTCGGAGGATCCGAAGCTGACCTCGGCCATCGCCACCGCCTATACGCACGGCCTGCGCGGGGACCATCCGACGTACTGGCGCACGGCTCCCGTCCTCAAGCACTGGCTGGCGCACAACAACGAGACGGGCCGGGACGTCACCTCGTCCTCGGTGCGCCCCCGGGTGCTGCACGAGTACGATCTGCGCGCCTTCCGCGACACCGTCGAGGCGGGCGCGGTGGCGGGCGTGATGCCCGCGTACAACCTGGTCAACGGCCGCCCCAACCACGTCTCGCCGTATCTGCGCGAGCAGTTGCGGACCTGGACCGACGAGGAGCTGATGGTCTGCTCCGACGCGGGAGCGCCCTCCAACCTGGTCGACTCCGAGCACTACTTCGACACCCACGAGGAGGCGACGGCGGCGTCGCTGCTCGCCGGCGTGGACAGCTTCACCGACCACGGCCCCGACGGCTCGAAGATCGTCGCCCGGGTCCGGGGCGCCCTGGAGCAGGGCCTGCTGACCGAGGCCGACGTCGACGCGGCGGTCCGCCGTCAGCTCTCGGTCCGCTTCCGGCTCGGCGAGTTCGACCCGCATGACGACCCGCACGCCCGGACCGGCGAGTTCGACACCCCGCGACACCGCGCGCTCGCCGCCGAGGCAGCCGAGCAGGCGGTCGTGCTGCTGCGCAACGACGGCGTGCTGCCGCTGGCCGCCGACACCCGGATCGCGGTGGTCGGACTGCTCGCCGACGAGAGCAAGACGGACTGGTACAGCGGCACGCCGATCCACCGCTCCACCCCGTTGGAGGGGCTGTACGAGCGGTTCGGCGCCGAACGGGTCGAGTTCGCCGAGGGCGTGGACCGGGTCCTGCTGAGGACCTCGGCCGGGACCTTCCTGAAGGTCCCCGACGCGCCCGAGGCCCGCGACGAGGTGCGCGGCGCCGAGGGCGCCCTCGACCCGGCGCTGCTGGCCGGCCGCACCGACCTGCCGCCGCTGACCGCGGACGCCCAGGGCACCGAGCTGGCGCTGGTGGACTGGGGCGAGGGCGTCCTGACGCTGCGCGCCCCGGACGGCCGCTACCTCTCGGTCGCCGAGGACGGTCTGCTGCGCGCCTCCGCCGACCAGCCGGGCGGGTGGGTCGTGCAGGAGACGTTCCGCCTCGAACCCCACGGGAACGGTCACCTCCTGCTGCACCTGGGCACGGGTCGCCACGTCTGTGTCGCCGCCGACGGTGTGCGGGTTGCCGGGCCCGACGCGGAGACCGGGGGAAGCCCCGAGGTCTTCGAGCTCATCGTCGTCGAATCCGGCGAGAGCGCAGTGACCCGGGTCACTGCCGGGGCGGACGTGGTCGTGGTGGTGGCCGGCAACGACCCGCACATCAACGGCCGGGAGACCGAGGACCGCACCACGCTGCGCCTGCCGGCCCACCAGGAGCGGCTGCTGGCGGCCGCCCGGGCGGCGGACGCGCGCACCGTGCTGGTGCTGGTGTCGGCGTACCCGTACGCGTTCGACCCGGACCGGCTGTCCGCGGCGCTGTGGACGGCCCACGGCGGCCAGGCCGCGGGAGCCGCCCTGGCGCGCGTCCTGGCCGGCGACGTCTCCCCCGCCGGCCGCCTGCCGCAGACCTGGTACGCCGACGACGCGGACCTGCCCGACCTGCTGGACTACGACGTGATCGGCGCCCGGCAGACCTACCTCTACTTCGAGGGGGCCGCGCTGTTCCCGTTCGGCCACGGCCTGTCGTACGCGTCGTTCTCGTACGCCGCTCTCTCGGTGCGCGTGACGGACGGGAAGGCGCACGTCGCCTGCACGGTGACCAACACCGGCGACACGACGGCCGACGAGGTCGTCCAGCTGTACGTCCGCGCCGCGGACCCGTCGGTCGTCCGCCCGCGCCGGGAGCTGCTCGACTGCCGCCGGATCACCCTGGCGCCCGGCGCGTGCGCGGACGTCGCCTTCGAGGCGCCGCAGTCCGCCTTCGCGTTCTGGGACGTGGCGCGGGGCCGACGGCGTCTGGAGTCCGGCCCGTACGAGTTCCTGGTCGGCGCGTCGAGCGAGGACGTCCGCCTGCGCACGACCGTCGTCCTCGACGGCGAGCCGCCGGCGCCGCGCGCGGTGCGCGCGGAAGGACTGCGGGCGGCCGACTTCGACGAGCAGGGCGGGACCGAGATCGTCGACCGCACGAAGGAGTCCGGCGACGCGGTGACGCCGGCCGGCGGCGGAGCGGGCGAACTGCTCTACCGCGCCTGCGACTTCGGCACGGGCACACCGGGGGTGACGGCCGTGACGGTGACCGCGTCCGGCGAGGGCACGGTGGAACTCTCCCTGGACGGCGGTCCGGTGCTGGCCGCGGTGACCCTCGAAACGCCCACGCCGGGCCCGTACTCCCACGTCACCGTGGACGCGCCCTTCGTGGCGGACGGCGTGCACGACCTGCGCCTCGGACTGCGCGGCCCGCTGCGGCTCGCGCACGTCGGCTTCTCCGGTTGAGGGTCCGGACGAGGCCGACGACAAGAAGGGGCCCGGCGCCGGAAGGCATCGGCGCCGGGCCCTTTCGAGGACGGCGTGTGAGCGCCGACCCGAAGACTATCTGAAAATGGTTCCCATTAGCTAGAGGCTCCCGGCCATTCGGGGGCCGGCCGGCTCAGAGCGCGAGCCCCGTCAGCACCAGCACCCGCTCGTAGGTGTAGTCCTCCATCGCGAACCGCACGCCCTCGCGGCCCACGCCGGACTGCTTGACGCCGCCGTACGGCATCTGGTCGGCACGATAGGACGGCACGTCGCCGATGACGACGCCGCCGACCTCGAGCGCGCGGTGGGCTCGGAAGGCCGCCTGCACGTCGTGGGTGAACACGCCCGCCTGCAGGCCGTACTTGGAGGTGTTGACGGCGGCGAAGGCCTCGGCCTCGCCGTCGGTCCGCTGCACGGTCAGGACCGGTCCGAAGACCTCCTCGCAGGCGACCTTGGTGTCGGCCGGGACGTCGACGAGGACGGTCGGCGCGTAGGTCGCGCCGTCGCGCTCGCCGCCGGTCAGGAGCTTCGCGCCGGCCGCGACCGCCTCGTCGACCCAGGTCTCCACCCGCCGGGCCGCGTCCTCGTTGACGAGCGGGCCGACGTCGGTCGCGGCGTCCGACGGGTCGCCGGTGACCTGCGCCTCGACGGCGGCGACGATGCGCGGCAGCAGCCGGTCGTACACGGAGGCGTCCGCGATGACCCGCTGCACGGAGATGCAGGACTGACCGCCCTGGTAGTTGGAGAAGGTCGCGATGCGGGTGGCCGCCCAGTCGAGGTCGGCGTCGCTCGCGTAGTCGCCGAGGACGACGGCCGCGCCGTTGCCGCCGAGCTCCAGGGTGCAGTGCTTGCGCGGCACCGAGTCCATGATCGCGTAGCCGACCTTCTCGGAGCCGGTGAAGGAGATCACGGGCAGCCGCTCGTCCTGCACGAGGGCCGGCATGCGGTCGTTGGAGACCGGCAGGATCGACCAGGAGCCGGCCGGCAGCTCGGTCTCGGCGAGCAGCTCGCCGATGACCAGACCGGACAGCGGGGTCGCCGGGGCGGGCTTCAGGATGATCGGCGCGCCCGCCGCGATCGCGGGGGCGATCTTGTGCGCGCACAGGTTCAGCGGGAAGTTGAACGGCGCGATGCCCAGCACCACGCCCTTGGGGAAGCGCCGGGTGAGCGCGAGCCGCCCCTGGCCGCCGGCGTCGGTGTCGAGCCGCTGGGCCTCGCCGCCGTTGAACCGCCGGGCCTCCTCGGCCGCGAAGCGGAAGACGGACACGGCGCGGCCGACCTCGCCGCGCGCCCACTTGACCGGCTTGCCGTTCTCGGCGGAGATCAGCTGAGCGATCTCCTCGGTGCGCTCGGCGAGCCGCTTGCTGACGTGGTCGAGGGCGGCGGCGCGCACATGGGCCGGGGTGGCGGCGAACTCGTCCCGCACGGCGTAGGCGGCGGCGACGGCCTCCTCGACCTGCGCGTCCGTCGGCACGCTGACCCTGGCGACGAGTCGGCCGTCCCACGGGGAGGCGACGTCGAAGGCGTCCTCGCCGGCGACCTGGCGTCCGGCGAGCCAGAAGGCGTGGGTGGCTCCCACGTTCGTTTCCTGGGGCATGGTCGAGTCCCGGCCCTTCCGCTTAGGGGGTGTCCTGTGGTCTTCGTGGTCCACGGTAGGGGCGCGAGGCCGAGGGAGCGCTTGTCCGAGTCGTACGGGTGGGCGGCTCGGGTGCGACGGTTTGGCGTGGTCGGCCATGCTCCCGTGCCCGGCTGTGCTCCCGTGCCGGGCCGCGTTCCGGCGCCGGGCGGCCCCGTTCCCGTGCCGTCAGGAGCCACAGCGCTCCGAGCAGCACCGTGCACAGACACCAGCTGGCCACCACGTCCAGCGGCCAGTGGTAGCCGCGTCGGACCAGCCCGAAGGAGACGCCGAGGACGAGAAGGACGCTCGTGGCCGCGGCCGCCCGGCGCGCGAGCGCGGTCCGCAGCCACGGC
Source organism: Streptomyces sp. NPDC001027 (assembly GCF_040299045.1). Lineage (NCBI taxonomy): Bacteria > Bacillati > Actinomycetota > Actinomycetes > Kitasatosporales > Streptomycetaceae > Streptomyces > Streptomyces sp. NPDC001027. The sequence goes on along the minus strand of NZ_JBEPBI010000046.1, from coordinate 30,250 downwards.
AGCAGGACCAGCACCGCGCAGCCGTAGGCGACGGCCGCCGTCGCCGTGTGTCCGGAGGGGTAGTAGCCGGTGGCGGGCGGCACGGCGGGCGTTCCGGGCCGGTCGGTCCACTCCTTGAGGGGGACGACGATCAGCGGCGCCAGCAGCATCGGGCCGAGCGCCGCGACCGGCGACGCCCACCACCGCGCCTCACCCGCCGCTCTGCCGCGCCAGGCCGCGTACCCGGCGGCCAGCACCAGCACGGGCACCGCGATCTGCACCTCGCCCAGGTCCGCCAGCAGCTCCGAGGCCCGGTCGGGGTGCACGAGGGCGCGGCTGAGGCGCTCGTCCGCGCGCAGCAGCGGTCCGCGGACGACGACCTGCCAGGTGATCGCCGCGAACAGGACGGCGGGCAGGCCCAGAAGGAGGGCGGCAAGAGGGCCGAGGAGAGGGCGGCTCGGACGGGACGACATGGGCCACAGCTTGTCAGCTTGTCGGAGCGGCCGCGGGGCGGAGAAAGACCGAGAAAAAGACCCCGGAGCGCATCCGGGGTCTTTCCGCGTGGTCGGCGCCTGAAGAAGGAGGTCGGCCGCCCCGGAACAGGGGGGATTGTTCCGGGGTGGCCGTCCGGACCGGAGACGCCGGCCGCCCCGGGGGGTTTGGGGCGGGCGACCGTCCGATCGGTGGAGATTCGAAGCCGGAGCTCCGGTTGTGTGCGCGAGGGCACGACCAGGTCGAAGCTGGGGAGGCCCCGGCCTGGAGTCCGTCCACGGTCTCCCGTGGGCGGGGTGTATCTCTCATCCGGGTAGAACCTACGACAGGGTCGGGGCGGTACGACAGGCCGTCTGCCGTCCCGCCATCCTCCTCGCACACCTTCTTCACACGCTGTGCGGCCGAGGGCGATCACCTGTGCGGCGACCGCTTCAGATGCGCGCGAACGCCTGCTCGATGATGTCGAGACCCTCGTTGAGCAGGTCCTCGCCGATGACCAGCGGGGGCAGGAAGCGCAGGACGTTGCCGTAGGTGCCGCAGGTGAGCACCAGCAGACCCTCCTGGTGGCAGGCCTTCGCGAGCGCGGCGGTCGCCTCGGCGTTCGGCTCCTTCGTCGTGCGGTCCTTGACCAGCTCGATGGCGATCATCGCGCCGCGCCCGCGGACGTCGCCGATGATGTCGAACTTCTCGGCCATGGCGGTGAGGCGGGCCTTCATGATCGCCTCGATGTTCTTCGCCCGGGCGTTGAGGTCGAGCTCCTTCATCGTCTCGATGGAGCCGAGCGCGCCCGCGCAGGCGACCGGGTTGCCGCCGTAGGTGCCGCCCAGGCCGCCCGCGTGGGCGGCGTCCATGATCTCGGCGCGGCCGGTGACGGCGGCCAGCGGCAGACCGCCGGCGATGCCCTTGGCGGTGGTGATCAGGTCGGGGACGATCCCCTCGTCCTCGCAGGCGAACCACTGGCCGGTGCGGCAGAAGCCGGACTGGATCTCGTCGGCGACGAAGACGATGCCGTTGTCGGACGCGAACTTGCGGATGGCCGGCAGGAAGCCCGCGGCGGGCTCGATGAAGCCGCCCTCGCCCAGCACCGGCTCGATGATGATCGCGGCCACGTTCTCCGCGCCGACCTGCTTGCTGATCTGGTCGACGGCCTGTGCGGCGGCCTCGGAACCGGCGTTCTCGGCGCCCGTCGGCCAGCGGTAGCCGTAGGCGACCGGCACCCGGTAGACCTCGGGCGCGAACGGCCCGAAGCCCTGCTTGTACGGCATGTTCTTCGCCGTCAGCGCCATGGTGAGGTTGGTCCGGCCGTGGTAGCCGTGGTCGAAGACGACGACGGCCTGACGCTTGGTGTACGCCCGCGCGATCTTGACGGCGTTCTCGACGGCCTCGGCGCCGGAGTTGAACAGCGCGGACTTCTTGGCGTGGTCGCCCGGGGTCAGCTCGGCGAGCGCCTCGGCGACCTCCACATAGCCCTCGTAGGGCGTGACCATGAAGCAGGTGTGGGTGAAGTCGGCGAGCTGGGCGGCGGCCCGGCGCACCACGGCCTCGGCGGACGCGCCGACGGACGTGACGGCGATGCCGGAGCCGAAGTCGATCAGGCGGTTGCCGTCGACGTCCTCGATGATGCCGCCGCCCGCACGCGCGGTGAACACGGGCAGCACCGAGCCCACCCCGGCCGCGACAGCGGCGGTCCGGCGGGCCTGCAGTTCCTGCGACTTGGGGCCGGGAATGGCGGTGACGACGCGGCGCTCCTGCGGAAGGGCGGTCATGAGGGGCTCCTGGGGTTCTGCGGACGCTTTCCGTTCTTTTCTCGCAGGCTAGGACGGGGAGTGGGGGGTCGGCATGCTCCATGTGGGCGGTGTCGGCGGGGCGGCTTGTCCGCCGTGGACAGTGCACACGGGCGGGGAACGTCACAGGCCCGGCCGCGTAAGCGGTGAACTCCCCTTGCGGGCGCGTTAGATTGACTCGCTGATGGCAGACGGAACGGCTGGTCAGGGGGCAGGGGCGATGGACAGCGACGGGACGCAGGACGCGCGGCGTGCGCAGGCGAATCCTGTGCCGCGCCCGGCGGGGCCTCCGCGGCCGCCCGCCGCACCGCCCAGGCCGCCCGCCGCGCCGCCGCGGCCGGAGCGGGCGCCGGGCGTGCCGCCCGCCTTCGAGCACTCACCGCGGGCCGCGTCCGCCGTGGCCGACTGGCTCGACGAGGAGCGGCCCACGGCCCGGCCGGGCGTCTGGCGGCACGGTCACCGGCCGCCGAGGACGGCGCGGACGCCGGAGCGGCTCGCGCCGGTGACCGTCGTCGGCATGCTGGTGCCGCTGGTGATCGCGCTGGTCCTGTGGTCGCTGTGGCGGCGGGGCGCCATGCCCTACCAGTTCACCCTGCTGCGGCTGTTCACCCCGGACGACTGGTGGTGGGGCGGCACGATCGCCTCCCCGAAGAACATGGACGGCGCCGAGGCGCGCGTCGTCTACGACGGCGTCTTCTTCGCCGTGCTCGTCTACGCCATGGGACGGCTGGGCAGCTGGCCGCACACGGCGCGGCACTTCGTCGGCCGCAGGCCGCAGCCCGGGCGGGCCCTGATCGCCCTGCTCGGCGCGCTCGCCGCGCTGAGCTTCGTCTTCCCTGGCGCCTTCGGCGTCGGCTGGGACGCGCTGCCGGTCGTCGACCCGCTGTTCTCGCTCATCGTGCTGATCTCGGGCGGTTACGAGCTGTTCGCCTCCCCCCTGTTCACGAACGCGCTGTACGCGGCCATCACGCTGCTGGTGGCGTGGCCGTTCGCCCGGCTCGGCGGCTGGTGGCCGTACGCGAAGGAACTGCTCGCCGCCCGCCGGGCCGAGCCCGGCCAGGCCGCGCCCGCGGCCGAGCGGCCCCGCTCCCAGTGGCCCGAGCTGCGGGACGCCGGGCAGTACGAGGCGGCCGACCTGCTGACCGGCGAGGTCGCCGCGGGCCGGATGAACGACGTGGACTGCGTGCGCGTGCGGCGGGCGTGGACCGCCGGACTCGGGGACTTCCGGGACACCGTGCTGCGGCAGGGCGGCGCCGCCTGGACCCACCCCTCGGGCGCCCGCGACCTGCCCCGGCGCGCCGCGCGCCACGACCTGCTCGCCGGGCAGGTGCGCATCGGCCGCTGGGCGGGCGGCGAGCGCACGCCCGTCGACTACCGGGAGGCGGGCGCCGCGCTCGGCCCGGACGTGCTGGGCACCTCGCTGCTCGCCGTCGGGCCGTCCGGGTCCGGCAAGACGCGCACCCTGCTCGAACCGCTGACCGAAGCGCTGGCGCTGCAGGCGCTCACCGGGACGTGCGCCGTGGTCGCCGTGTCGTCGCCGGGCGGCGGACCGCTCGGCCCGGACACGGCGTTCGACGTGATCGTCCGGATCGGCGACCCGTCGTCCGTGCACGATCTGGACCCGTACGCGGGCTCCGACGACCCGGACGAGGCGGCCGCGATCCTCGCCGAGGCGCTGACCGGCGACCTCGACGCGGTGAGCGGTCAGGGCGCGACGACGGCGCTGGCCCAGGTGCTCGGCCCCTACCGGGCCGCCCACGGGCGCTTCCCCGCCCTCCCCGAACTGCTCGAACTGCTCGAGGGCGAGCCGGGGGCGGTGGCCGCGCTGCACGAGGCGGTGGCCGGCGACGACGTGATGCGCCGTGAGCTGGAGGCCCGGCTCCGCCAGACGGGGACGCCGGGCGACGCGGGCCGTGCCCTCGCCGACCGGCTGGCGCTGCTGAACCGTCCGGTGTTCGCGGAGTTCTTCGGCGGCGCGAGCGAGGCGCACCGGGCGTTCTCGCTGCGCGCCGTCGCCCACCATCCGCTGCGCGTCCGCGTCGACCTGCCCGACCGGGGACACGAGGAGGCGGGCCGGCTGATCACCCGGCTGGTCCTCGCCCAGTTCCAGACGGTCGTGCGGGAGCGGCACGACCACTTCGCCTGCCTCGTCCTCGACGACGCCACCGGGACCGTCACCGAGGGGTCGGTGCGCCGGCTGCAGCGACTGCGCTCGCAGAACGCGGGCGTGGTGCTCGCCCTGCGCAGCGTCGGCGACGTCCCCGAGGCGCTGCACGGGCCGCTGTACGGGGCGGTCGGCTGCCGGATGGCGTACTCGGGCATCACCACCTGGGACGGCAACCGGTTCGCGCAGACCTGGGGCACCGAGTGGGTGGAGACCACGGAGGTCGCCAAGCACACCGTCTTCGCCGACCAGCCGATGACCCGTGCCATCCACGCCCTGCGCAAGCTGGTGACCGGCCGGGCGGTGACCACCGACGCGGTGACCGTGCGGCAGGTGGAGCGGGAGCGGTGGTCGGCGTCCCAGCTGGCGCACGAGATCCCGCCCGGCCACGCGGTGCTGTCGCTGACGAGCACGGACGGCGAGCACGCGCCGCCCCTGCTGGTCGACCTGCGGGGCTGAAGGGGCGGCCCGGGACCAACCGGTGAGGCAGAATCGACACAGGCCCTTCATACGAAGCGGCCAAAGCCGCGCCCCCTCCCCCGATCTGAAGGCCCCATGCCTCCCACCCTCGCGTCGCTCGTCCACCATTCCGCGCTGAAGCTCACCGTGCGGGCGGGCGAGGACCGTCTCGACGTGCCGGTGCGCTGGGCGCACGTCAGCGAGCTCGCGGACCCCGTGCCGTACATGGAGGGCGGGGAACTGCTGCTGATCACCGCGCTCAAGCTGGACGCGGCGGACCCGGAGGCGATGCGGCGCTATGTGCGGCGGCTGTCGAAGGCCGGCGTCGTCGGGCTCGGCTTCGCCGTCGGCGTCAACTACGACGAGATCCCGCAGGCGCTGGTGGACGCGGCGGAGGAGGAGAACCTGCCTCTGTTGGAGGTACCGCGCCGCACCCCCTTCCTCGCCATCAGCAAGGCCGTGTCGGCGGCGATCGCGGCCGACCAGTACCGGGCGGTGACCGCCGGGTTCGCGGCTCAGCGCGAGCTGACGAAGCAGGCCCTCACGGACGGCGCCGAGGGACTGCTCCGCGCGCTCGCCGCCCAGGTCGACGGGTGGGCGGCGCTGTACGACGCGTCGGGCGCCGTGGTGGCGGCCGCACCCGAGTGGGCCGCCCGGCGGGCCGCCCGGCTCACGGCGGAGGTGGAGCGGCTGCGGGAGCGGCCGGCCCCGGCGTCGGCGGTGGTCGGGGGCGGCGGGCCGGAGCACGCCGCGGCCGGGGACCGCCACGACGACCGGGTCGAACTGCACTCGCTGGGCGCCGGGCGGCGCCCTCGCGCGGCGCTCGCCGTCGGCACCGCCGCGGCCCTGGGCACCGCCGAGCGGTACGCCGTCCACTCGGCCATCGCGCTGCTGACCCTCACCACGGAACGCTCGCGCTCGCTGTACACGGCGCAGCAGCGGATCGGCGCGGCGGTGCTGCGGATGCTGCTGGCGGGCGAACCGGACCATGCGCGGGCCGTCGCCGGGCACCTGTACGGCGATCTGCTCGACGTCCCCTTCCGGGTGATCGTCGCCGAGTCGGCGCCGGCCCCCGTCGTGCGGACGCATCCGGAGGGGCCGGGGCACGGCCCGCTCGCTGCCCGGTCGCCGGCCCCGCCGACCGCGTCCGACACGGCCGGGGAGCCTTTCGGCGGTCTCGTCGAGGCCCTCGAGTCGGCGGCCGCGCGGGCCGGTGAGGCGGTGCTCGTGGTGCCCGAGGGCGAGCGGCTGGTGGCGCTGGTCACCGACGGCGGCGCGGCCGTGTCGGCGTGCGCGCGGTACGCGACGGCGCTGGAGGCCTCCCGGGCGCAGGGGGGCGGCGGGGCCGAGGCCGACCCGGGGGACGAGCTCGTGGTGGGCCTGTCGGCGCCGGCCGGGCCGATCGCGGCGGCGGCCGCCTACAAGCAGTCCGAACAGGCCCTGTCCGTGGCCCGCCGCCGGGGCCGGGTGTTCGTGGAGCACGAGCGGCTGGCGGCGGGTTCGGTGCTGCCGCTGCTCGCGGACGACGCGGTGAAGGCGTTCGCGGACAGTCTGCTGCGCGCCCTGCACGAGCACGACGCGACCGGCCGCGGCGATCTGGTGGCCTCGCTGCGGGCCTGGCTCTCCCGCCACGGCCAGTGGGACGCGGCGGCGGCCGACCTGGGCGTCCACCGCCACACCCTGCGCTATCGCATGCGCCGGGTGGAGGAGATCCTCGGCCGCTCCCTGGACGATCCCGACGTCCGGATGGAGCTGTGGCTGGCCCTGAAGGCGACGTCGACGGACTGAACGCCCCACCGCCGCGGGCGACGCCGCTCCCGGCCCCGCGCGCGGAGCGTCCCTGGCCCTGACCCCGGCCCCGGCCCTGGCCCCGGGCGGTCGGGCCGACCGCGCGGGCGGCCGACGGGAGAAGAGTCGACGCGCCTGCGGGGCGGACGGTCGGACGGGTCGGGGCGTGGAGGCCCACCGGCGCGGTCGGGACGGCTGGGGGCGTCCGGCGGCCGGTCGGTCAGCCGTCCTCTCCGGCGGCGAGCCCCGCCGCCGCCTCGTGCATCGCCAGCTCCAGGAGCGCCGCGTCGGTCAGCGTGCCGGAGCCGTCCGGCGCCACCAGCCAGCGGACTCCCCTGGCGGAACGGCCCGGATGGGGCACGACGATCCAGGCGCCGGCCCCCGCGGTGCGGATGCCGGTGCCGAGCCAGCGCGCCGCCGTCCCCGGCGCGACGAAGAACCCCATGCGGTCGTCGCCGAAGTCGACGAGCACCGGGCCCGGCCGGTCGAGGATCCGGGTGAGCACGTCGAGGGTGGGATAGCCGAGCGTGCCCGGCAGGATGAGCACGTCCCAGGCCCGGCCCGCGGGCAGCAGCGCCACCCCGAGCGGGTTGCGCTCCCATTCCCAGCGGCATGCCTCGGAATCCGGTGCGACGGATGCCAGCCAGTCGACCGCCGTCTTCGCCCCAGCCATGTGAGGACCTCCCTTTCGCTCGTGGGACGCGGTCGCGTCCACAAGGGAGAGGGAGGTCGCCGCCGAGCATTACGCGGGTTCGGACCACCCGTGCGGGTGAACCGGCCCACACCCCGCGAACCGGCCCCGCGGGCCGCGATCGCAAGGCTCAGCTGTCGAAGCCGAGACCCAGTCGGTCCATGGTCCTCAGCCACAGATTGCGCCGGCCGTCGTGCGCGTCGGCGCGGGCCAGGGACCACTTGGTGAGCGCGATGCCGGTCCAGGCGAAGGGCTCGGGCGGGAAGGGCAGCGGCTTCCTGCGGACCATCTCCAGCCGTGTCCGCTCGGTGCTCTCCCCCGCCAGCAGGTCGAGCATCACCTCCGCGCCGAACCGGGTCGCGCCGACGCCCAGGCCGGTGTACCCGGCCGCGTAGGCGACCTTCCCCTGGTGCGCGGTGCCGAAGAACGCCGAGAAGCGCGAGCAGGTGTCGATCGCCCCGCCCCACGCGTGCGTGAAGCGGACTCCCTCGAGCTGCGGGAAGCAGGTGAAGAAGTGCCCGGCGAGCTTGGCGTACGTCTCGGGCCGGTCGTCGTACTCCGCCCGCACCCGGCCCCCGTAGGGGTAGACGGCGTCGTACCCGCCCCACAGGATCCGGTTGTCGGCGGACAGCCGGAAGTAGTGGAACTGGTTGGCGCTGTCCCCGAGTCCCTGCCGGTTCTTCCAGCCGATCGAGTCGAGCTGTGCCGGGGTCAGCGGTTCGGTCATCAGCGCGTAGTCGTAGACCGGGACGGTGTACGCCCGCACGCGCCTGACCAGGTTCGGGAAGATGTTCGTGCCGAGGGCCACCTGCCGGGCGCGGACCTGCCCGTACGGCGTGCGGACGGCCGTCCCCGCGCCGTACGGCTTCAGATCCAGTGCGGGCGTGTGCTCGTACACCCGCACGCCGAGGCGCACGCACGCCTGCTTCAGGCCCCAGACGAGCTTGGCGGGGTGCAGCATGGCCACGCCCCGGCGGTCGTGCAGTCCCGCGAGGAAGGTGGGCGAGGCGACCTGCTCGCGCACCGCGTCCGCGTCGAGGAACTCGATGCCGTCAGCGAGGCCCCTGCCCTCGAGTTCCCCGTACCAGTCGCGCAGTTCCCGGGCCTGGTACTCCTCGGTCGCGACGTCGATCTCGCCGGTGCGCTCGAAGTCGCAGTCGATCCCGTGCCGGGCGATCGCCGTCTCGATCGCGTCGAGGTTGCGCATCCCCAGGTCCTCGAGCCGGTGGATCTCGTCCGGCCAGCGGGCCAGCCCGTTGGGCAGCCCGTGGGTGAGGGAGGCCGCGCAGAACCCTCCGTTGCGGCCCGAGGCGGCCCAGCCCACCTCACGTCCTTCCAGCAGCACCACGTCACGCTGAGGGTCGCGCTCCTTGGCGACGAGCGCCGTCCACAGTCCGCTGTACCCGCCCCCGACGACCAGCAGATCGCAGGTCTCGGGGCCGGTGAGCGCGGGTTCGGGACGGGGCCTGCCCGGGTCCTCCAGCCAGTACGGGACCGGCTGTGCGTCGGAAAGAGAAGTGATCCACCGGTTCATGGCGCCTGCGGCCATGATGTCAACTCCCTACGGGCCTCTCGGCTTCGGGCTCTGCGCCTTATGCCTTCTGCTTGTTGCGGCGGTTGCCGACGATCATCGACGTCAGCACCAACAGGACGGCGACCAGGAACATGGCCGTGCCGATGACGTTGATCTGGACGGGCGTTCCGCGCTGCGCCGAGCCCCACACGAACATGGGGAAGGTGACGGTCGAGCCCGCGTTGAAGTTGGTGATGATGAAGTCGTCGAAGGAGAGCGCGAACGCGAGCAGCGCGCCCGCGGCGATCCCGGGGGCCGCGATCGGCAGGGTGACGCGCAGGAACGTCTGCGCCGGCCCGGCGTAGAGGTCCTGGGCGGCCTGCTCCAGCCGGGGGTCCATCGACATGACGCGCGCCTTGACCGCCGTCACGACGAAGCTCAGGCAGAACATGATGTGCGCGATGAGGATCGTCCAGAACCCCAGCTGTGCGCCCAGGTTGAGGAAGAGGGTGAGCAGCGAGGCGGCCATGACGACCTCGGGCATCGCCATCGGCAGGAAGATCAGCGAGTTCACGGCGCCGCGCGCGCGGAAGCGGTAGCGGACCAGGGCGAAGGCGATCATCGTGCCGAGCAGGGTCGCGCCGAGGGTCGCCCAGATCGCGATCTGGAGGCTGAGCGACAGCGAGCCGCACAGGCCCGCGACCCCGCACGGGTCCTGCCAGGCGTCGGTGGAGAACTGCTGCCACTCGTAGTTGAAGCGGCCTTTCGGCTTGTTGAAGGAGAACACGGTGACGACGACGTTCGGCAGGAGGAGATAGCCGAGCGTGAGGAGTCCCGCGATGATCACGAAATGGCGCTTGAGCCAGTTGACGAGGGGCATTCAGACCAGATCCTCCGTCCCCGACCTGCGGATGTAGAAGGTGACCATGAAGAGGATCGCGGCCATGAGGATGAAGGAGAGGGCCGCCGCCGTCGGATAGTCCAGCACCCGCAGGAACTGCGTCTGGATGACGTTTCCGATCATGCGGGTGTCGGTCGAGCCGAGGAGTTCCGCGTTGACGTAGTCGCCGGCCGCCGGGATGAAGGTGAGCAGCGTGCCCGAGACCACGCCGGGCATCGACAGCGGGAAGGTGACCTTGCGGAAGACGGTGGCCGGCCGGGCGTACAGGTCGCCCGCCGCCTCGTGCAGCCGTCCGTCGATGCGCTCCAGCGAGGAGTACAGCGGAAGGATCATGAACGGCAGGAAGTTGTACGTCAGACCGCAGACCACCGCGAGGGGCGTGGCGAGGACGCGGTCGCCCGACGTCCAGCCGAGCCAGCTGGTGACGTCGAGGACGTGCAGCGTGTTCAGGGCTCCGACGACGGGGCCGCCGTCCGCGAGGATGGTCTTCCAGGCGAGGGTGCGGATCAGGAAGCTGGTGAAGAACGGCGCGATCACCAGGATCATGATCAGGTTGCGCCAGCGGCCGGCCCGGAAGGCGATCAGGTAAGCCAGCGGGTAGCCGAGCGCCAGGCACAGGATCGTGGCGGCGCCCGCGTAGAGGACCGAGCGCAGGAACTGCGGCCAGTAGGCGCCGAGGGCGTCCCAGTAGGTCGCGAAGTGCCAGGTGACCTTGTAGCCCTCCTCCAGGGAGCCCGTCTGCACGGACGTGGAGGCCTGGTAGATCATCGGCAGCGCGAAGAACACGACCAGCCAGAGCAGGCCGGGCAGCAGCAGCCAGTACGGCGTCAGACGGCCGCGTCTGCGGGGCGGCTTCTTCGTCGGCGCCGTCGGGGAGAGAGGCGGGGGCGCCTCGGTGAGGGTCGCCATCTCAGACCGCCGCCTGTTCCTGGATGCCCGCGTCGATGTCCTGTTCCGCGTCCAGGCCGAAGGTGTGCGCCGGGCTCCAGTGCAGGACCACGTCGGCGCCGGGGACGAGCCGGGCGTCGCGGTCGACGTTCTGGGCGTAGACCTCGAACTCCGGACAGACCGAGCTGTCGATCACGTACTGGGTGGAGACGCCGATGAACGAGGAGTCGGCGATCTTCCCGGTGATCCGGTTGCGCCCCTCGGGGATCTCGCCCGCGTCGTCGGCGTGGGTCAGGGAGATCTTCTCGGGACGTACGCCGACCAGCACCCGGCCGCCGTTCGCGGTGGGTGCGGAGCAGCGCGCCACGGGCAGCACGAGCTTGCCGTCGCCCGCCTTGAGCACGATGTCGTCGCCGGCCCTGGAGTCCACCTCGGCCTCGATCAGGTTGGAGGTGCCGAGGAAGTTGGCGACGAACGTGGTGTGCGGGTTCTCGTAGAGGTCGGCCGGGGAGCCGAGCTGTTCGACGCGGCCCCCGTTCATCACGGCGACCGTGTCGGCCATCGTCATGGCCTCCTCCTGGTCGTGCGTGACGTGCACGAAGGTGATGCCGACCTCGGTCTGGATGCGCTTGAGCTCCAGCTGCATCTGGCGGCGCAGCTTGAGGTCGAGGGCGCCGAGCGGCTCGTCGAGCAGCAGCACCTTGGGGTGGTTGATCAGGGCGCGGGCGACCGCGACGCGCTGCTGCTGGCCGCCGGAGAGCTGGTGGGGCTTCTTGCGGGCCTGCTCCCCGAGCTGGACGAGCTCCAGCATGTCCTCGACCTGCTTCTTCACGCTCTTGATGCCGCGCCGGCGCAGGCCGAAGGCGACGTTCTCGAAGATGTCGAGGTGCGGGAAGAGGGCGTAGGACTGGAACACGGTGTTCACCGGCCGCTTGTAGGGCGGGAGCGCCGTCACGTCCTGGTCGCCGAGGTGCACGGTCCCGGAGGACGGTTCCTCCAGGCCGGCGATCATGCGCAGGGTGGTGGTCTTGCCGCAGCCGGACGCGCCGAGCAGGGCGAAGAAGGAGCCCTGCGGGACGGTCAGGTCCAGCGGGTGTACGGCGGTGAAGGAGCCGTAGGTCTTGCTGATGCCGGAGAGGCGGACGTCGCCGCTGCCGCTGTCGGTCGTCTTCATCGTCGTCACGCCCCAGTGAGCTTTGCGAACTTGGCCTGGTAGGCGGCCTCTTCCTTCGAGCTCAGGGAGCGGAAGGCATGGGACTTCGCCTGCATGGCCTTGTCGGGAAGGATCAGCGGGTTGTCCGCCGCCGACTTGTCGATCTTGGCGAGGTACGGTTTCACGTCCGCGACGGGACTCACGTAGTTGATGTACGCGGCGAGTCGGGCGGCCGGCTCGGGCTCGTAGTAGTAGTCGATCAGCCGCTCGGCGTTCGTCTTGTGACGGGCCTTGTTGGGGATCAGCAGGTTGTCGGTCGACGTCATGTAGCCGCTGTCCGGGATGATGTAGGCGACGTCGGGGTTGTCCGCCTGGAGCTGCACGATGTCGCCGCCCCATGCCACGCAGGCCGCGAGGTCGCCCTTGCTGAGGTCCGACGTGTAGTCGTTGCCGGTGAAGCGCCGGATCTGGCCCTTGTCGACGGCCTTCTGGAGGCGGGCGATGACCGCGTCGTAGTCGTCGTCGGTGAACTTCCCCGGGTCCTTGCCCATGTCGAGCATGGTCATGCCGACGGTGTCGCGCATCTCGGTCAGCAGGCCGACCCGGCCCTTGAGCGCGGGGGTGTCGAGCAGGTCGGAGACCGACTTCACCTCGACGCCGTCGAGCGCCTTCTTGTTGTAGGCGACGACCGTCGAGATGCCCTGCCAGGGGTAGGAGTAGGCGCGGCCCGGGTCCCAGTCGGGGCTGCGGAACTGGTCCGAGAGGTTGGCGAAGGCGTGCGGCAGGTTCGACGCGTCCAGCTTCTGGACGTAGCCGAGCCTGATCATGCGGGCGGCCAGCCAGTCGGTGAGGACGATGAGGTCGCGGCCGGTGTCCTGGCCGGCGGCGAGCTGCGGCTGGATCTTGCCGAAGAACTCGTCGTTGTCGTTGATGTCCTCGGTGTACTTGACCGTGATGCCGGTCCGTTTGCGGAACGCGTCCAGCGTGGGACGGTGCTTCCCGCTGTCGTCCACGTCGATGTACTCCGGCCAGTTGGAGAAGTTGACGACCTTCTCCTTCGCCGAGTGGTCGTCGGCGGAGACGCCGCCCTGTGACTTGCCGGCCGCGGGGATTCCGCAGCCGGCCAGCGCTGCGACGCCGCCCAGGGTGAGGGCGCCGCCGGCGGAGGCGCGCAACACCGACCGGCGGGTCATGGCCGTCCTGCCGTTGCGGACACTGCGCCCTACGGCGGCCGGTTCGGCCGGGCTCAGGCGGTCGGGCTCGTACTGCTGCATGCGCGTGGTGCCCTTTCGGGAGGTCCGGCCGTGGTCTGCGGCCGTTCGTCGTCGCTTATGAGTCCCCGAAGACCGTGCGGTGCCAGGGCTTTCGGGCCACCGCCGTGTTATCGAACATAACGTGCTTTACCTGTGTGTACTCCTCGAACGAGTACGCTGACATGTCCTTGCCGAAGCCGGACGCCTTGTAACCGCCGTGCGGCATCTCGCTGATGATCGGGATGTGGTCGTTGATCCACACGCATCCGGCCTTGATCTCGCGTGTCGCACGGTTGGCCCGGAAGACGTCCCGGGTCCACGCGGAGGCCGCGAGCCCGTAGGGCGTGTCGTTGGCGAGCCGGATGCCCTCCTCGTCCGTGTCGAACGGCAGGACGACCAGCACCGGCCCGAAGATCTCCGACTGGACGGCCTCGCTGTCCTGGGCGGCGTCCGCGATCAGGGTGGGCAGATAGTAGGCGCCGTTCTTGAGCTCGCCCTGGGGCGCCTCGCCGCCGGTCACCACGCGCGCGTAGCCGCGCGCCCGGTCGACGAAGGCGGCGACCCGGTCGCGCTGGGCGTGCGACACGAGCGGGCCGAGGTCGGTGCCCGCGGCGAACGGGTCGCCGACCCGCACGGTCTCCATCAGGGCGGCCGTCCGCTCGACGAAGGCCTCGTAGAGCGGGCGTTGCACGTACGCGCGCGTGGCGGCCGTGCAGTCCTGCCCGGTGTTGATGAGCGAGCCGGCGACCGCGCCGTGGACGGCGGCCTCCAGGTCGGCGTCCTCGAAGACGACGAAGGGCGCCTTGCCGCCGAGCTCCAGGTGGAGCCGCTTGACGGTCGCGGTGGCGAGCTCCGCGACCCGCCTGCCGACGGCGGTGGAGCCGGTGAAGGAGGTCATGACGACGTCGCGGTGGCCGACGAGGTGCTCGCCCGCCTCCCGTCCGGTCCCGGTGACGATGTTGATCACACCGTCGGGGATACCGGCCTCCGAGGCCGCCCGCGCGAACAGCAGCGAGGTGAGCGGAGTGAGCTCGGCGGGCTTGAGCACGATCGTGTTGCCCGCGGCGATCGCCGGGAGGATCTTCCAGGCCGCCATCTGGAGGGGGTAGTTCCAGGGCGCGATGGAGCCGACGACGCCGATGGGTTCGCGGCGCACGTACGAGGTGTGGTCGCCGGAGTACTCGCCTGCGGACTGGCCCGCGAGATGCCGGGCGGCGCCCGCGAAGAAGGCGGTGTTGTCGATCGTCCCCGGGACGTCGAACTCCCGGGTCAGCTTGAGCGGCTTGCCGCACTGCAGGGACTCGGCGCGGGCGAATTCGTCGGCGCGGTCGGCGAGCACCGCGGCGAACCGGTGCAGCGCGTCGGAACGCTCGCCCGGCGTGGCGCCCGCCCAGCCGGGGAACGCGGTGCGGGCTGCGGCGACGGCCGCGTCGACGGTGTCCGTGCCCGCCAGGTCGTAGGTGTAGACCTCCTCACCGGTGGCGGGGTCGATCACGGCGTGGGCGCGCCCCGAGTCGCCGCCTGCGAGGCGGCCGTCGATGTACTGGGCGCCTTCCGCGAACAGCTGCTGTGCGGGGAACCGGTCCTGCATGTCGCTCTCCTCCGCCTTCGCCCCGCTGTGCGCGGGGGCGGGTGGCGTAGCTCCAGCCTGATTTGATTGCCGATCCTGGCAGAGCAAGGGCACTCCAACAAGTGATTCCGTTGTTGCCTTTTGGTTACGCGACGGAATCTGTCGGCGAGGGTCGACCAGGTGTCGAGTCCCGCCGGAAAAGGCGGGACGCTCTGTCAGTGGCGCGTGCCATCCTCAGATGCATGGAGATGATCGACAGCCGGGAGTCCCTGGTCAGGGCGGTCCGGTCGGGGGCGGGCGTCAGGTACCTGCACTTCTGGGGCCACCGTCCGCGGCCCGACGGACAGATCGGCGCGAGCTGTCTCAGC
Organism: Streptomyces sp. NPDC001027; assembly: GCF_040299045.1. Lineage (NCBI taxonomy): Bacteria > Bacillati > Actinomycetota > Actinomycetes > Kitasatosporales > Streptomycetaceae > Streptomyces > Streptomyces sp. NPDC001027. Next base: position 15,247 of record NZ_JBEPBI010000046.1, on the reverse strand, counting down.
CAGTGGTGGCCGTCACCGTTCGTGGTCGACGACGTCGCCTATGCGACGGCGGAGCACTGGATGATGGCCGCGAAAGCGCGCCTCTTCAAAGACCGGGAGGCGGAGGTACGGGCGCTGGCCGCCAGGACGCCCGCCGAGGCGAAGAAGGAGGGGCGGCTGGTCCGCGGCTTCGACGACACGACGTGGGAGCGGGAGCGGTTCCGCATCGTCGTCGAGGGCAGCGTCCACAAGTTCGCCTCGGACCCGGCGCTGAGCTCGTTCCTGCTGGGCACCCACTCGAGGGTGCTGGTCGAGGCGAGCCCGATGGACCGGGTGTGGGGCATCGGCCTGGCAGCGGACGACGAGGCCGCCTCGCACCCCGAGCGCTGGCGCGGCCTGAACCTGCTGGGCTTCGCCCTGATGCAGGCCAGAGAGCGCCTGCTGACCGAGGCCTGAGACGCCGGGGGACGGCGACAGGGCGGGCCCGGGGCCGGGCCGTGAGCCTTCGCGGCCGCGCGGGGAGCGTCCGGGGCGGGCCGGGAATGCGCCGGGGACCGGGGGCCGGGCGGGGGAGCGTACGGCGGCCCGGCGGCCCGTTCCACCGCGTGTTCTAGGGGGCCACCATCACCAGGATGCCCACGCCGATCGCCAGCACCGTGCCCACCACGCCGCAGATGATCCCGGCCAGCGCCTGACCGGGGTTCGAGGCCTCGCCCCGGCGGGCCTTTCCGCGCCCGATCGCGCCGAACACGATGCCCAGAATGCCGAAGACGATGGCCAGCGGCCACAGACAGAAGACGACGGCGGCGAGGATTCCTAGCACCAGTCCGGCCACGCCTGTGCCGTTGTTGTCCCCGACCCCGCCGGCCCAGCCGTAGAGGCCGGGCGCGCCGCCGTACTGCGGGTGCGACGGATAGCCGTAGCCGCCGGGGTAACCGTACGGGATCTGCCCCGGCCCGTCGGGGGCGATGGGCGGCGGAGGCACCGGGCCGCCGTGGACCGGAGGGGCGTAGCGGCCGGGAGGCGGGCCGCCGACGGCCGTGGCGGGGTCCGGCGGCGGGAAGCCGCCGAGCGTGCCGTGGGGCTGCGGCCTCCCGAAAGGATCGGCCCAGGGCTGCGGCGTCACGCCGGGCAGCGAGATCATCGTCTGCTGGTCGTGGACGGAGGGCGGCGCCTGGCCCTGCGGTTCGTTCCCGGCGATGGTGTGGCCGGGGCCGCTCTGCGCCGCGCCGCCGGGGGCCGCCCACGGGTTCGGCGGGAGCGGCGAGGCGGCGCCCGGAGCAGCGTCGGCCGGGGCGGTCTTGTCCAACGGCACCCGGGGCGTCGTCCCGGGCTTCGCGTCCCGCGGTTCGTCCGTCGGGCCGGAGGCGGGGACGGGCCACGGGTCGCGGGCGTCGTCACCGGCCGGAGTCGGCGCGTCGTCGGACATGCGTGGATCCCCTCTGTCGCCGCCCGACCGGGCGGCCGCCCCTGCGTTCCGTCACCTGTACGCCGTTCCACCCTGCGTACGTTCCGTCATGCTACGGCCCGTGGCCGCCGGTGACGGCAGCGGGCCGCCCCCCGCGCGAGCCCGCCGACCCTTCCCCGCACCGCCGCCCCTCCGTTTCTCCACACCGCCGCGCCTCGCACCTCCGTACAGCCGAACCGCCGCGCCGCCGCACCGCCGAACCGACGCACCTCCACACCCGGGCATCCCCATGCCGAGGCACGCCCACCTCCGCCCCGCCCCCCTCCATACAGCCGCATCTCGGTGCCGCCGCGCCGCCGCATCTCCATGCCGTCACACCTCCCCACCGCCGCCGCACCTCCCGCCTCCGCACCTCCGTGCCGCCACACCGCTGTACCCCGCGCTTCCGCGGCGGCGCACCCCCGCCTCCCCGCCTTCAGGCCGGCCCGCCCTCCCCACCTCCAGGCCTCCGCGCCTCCGGGGCCTCCCCGCCTCGGCGCCTCCGAGCCATCCCCGCCTCCGGGCCCTCCCCGCCTCCGCGCCGTCAAACCTCCAAGCCTCCGCGCCTCCCCACCTCCGCGCCCTCCGCGCCTCCGGACCCTCAGCGCCTCCGGCCCCCCGTCTCCGAGCCGCCGCGCCGCCAGACCTCCGCGCCTCCAGGCCCTCCCCACCTCGGCGCCTCCGAGCCATCCCCGCCTCCCCGCCTCCCCGCCTCCCCGCCTCCGCGCCGTCGCGCCGCCGGACCTCCAGGCCTCGGCGCCTCCCCACCTCCGCGCCTCCCCGCCTCCGGGCCCTCCGCGCATCCGAACCCTCCCCCACCTCCGGGCCCTCCGCGCATCCGCTCCCCCCGGTCTCCGGGCGTCCGCCTACGATGGCCGGGACTCATCGATCAGCCGATCACCCGCGTCCCGTCCGGCCCGTAGGGCCCGGGGCGCCGTCCCGGGGAGGACCCCATGACCGACCGCCTCGACGCATCCTCGGCAGCCGCCCCCGGCTCCCCGGCCTCCGGCGCGCCCGCCGGCCCCACCGCCGCGGCGGCGGCCGGCGCCCGCGACCTGCACGCCTTCGTCGCCGGGCTGCCCAAGGCCGAGCTGCACGTGCACCACGTCGGCTCCGCGTCCCCCCGCATCGTCTCCGAGCTGGCCGCCCGGCACCCCGATTCCAAGGTGCCCACCGACCCCGAGGCTCTCGCCGACTACTTCACGTTCACAGACTTCGCCCACTTCATCGAGGTCTACCTGTCCGTCGTCGACCTCATCCGCACCCCCGAGGACGTCCGGCTGCTCACCTACGAGGTCGCCCGGGACCTGGCCCGTCAGCGGGTGCGGTACGCCGAGCTGACCGTCACCCCCTTCTCCTCGACCCGGCGCGGCATCGACGAACGCGCCTTCATGGACGCCATCGAGGACGCCCGCAAGGCAGCCGAGGCGGAGTTCGGGACCGTGCTGCGCTGGTGCTTCGACATCCCCGGCGAGGCGGGTCTCGAGGCCGCCGAGGAGACGGCACGGCTCGCCACCGACGACCGGATCCGCCCGGAGGGGCTGGTCTCCTTCGGGCTCGGCGGGCCCGAGGTCGGGGTGGAACGTCCGCAGTTCAAGCCGTACTTCGACCGGGCGATCGCCGCCGGGCTGCGGTCGGCGCCGCACGCCGGAGAGACCACCGGGCCGCAGACGGTGTGGGACGCCCTGACGCATCTGCGCGCCGAGCGCATCGGGCACGGCACCAGCTCCGCGCAGGACGAGAAGCTGCTCGCGCACCTCGCCGAGCACCGCATCGCCCTGGAGGTGTGCCCGACCTCGAACATCGCCACGCGTGCGGTCCGCACCCTCGACGAGCACCCGATCAAGGAGTTCGTGCGGGCCGGCGTCCTGGTCACGGTCAACTCCGACGACCCGCCCATGTTCGGCACCGACCTGAACAACGAGTACGCGGTCGCCGCCCGGCTCCTCGACCTCGACGAGCGGGGCGTCGCCGATCTCGCGAAGAACGCCGTCGAGGCGGCCTTCCTGGACGAGGCCGGGAAGGCCCGGCTGCGGACCGAGATCGACGCGTACACCGCCGGGTGGCTCGCTCCCTGACCTGAGCGCCCACGCCCCGTGCGGGCGCCGGGCCGGGGTCCGGTTCCCGCGCCGGGCCCCGCACGCAGGCACTCGCGCACAGGCCATGATCCGGGTCCGCCGGGTCCGGGTCCCGGTCCGGCGACAATGGGCGCATGCAGAACGTGACGGCCGTGGCCCATCGCGGCGACCCCTACCGGCTCCGTGAGAACACGATCGCCTCGCTGCGTTCCGCGCTCGACCTGGGCGCGGACGCCGTGGAGTGCGACGTACGCCTCACCAGGGACGGCGTGCCCGTGCTGCTGCACGACGCGACGTTGAAGCGGCTGTGGGCACAGGACCGTCCGCTGGCCTCGCTGTCGGCGGCCGAGGTGCGCGGGCTCACGGCCGGCGCGGTGCCGACCCTCGGGGAGGCGCTCGCGGCGACCGAGGGCAGCCGGGTGATGCTCGACCTGCCCGGGACCCGCGAGGTCGGCGCCGCACGGCGGATCGTCGACGCCGTGCGCGAGGCGGGGGCGGCGGACCGGGTGTACTACTGCGCGGGCCCCGTCGCGATGCTCGCCGTGCGCGCCGCCGACCCGTCCGCCGAGATCGCGCTCACCTGCACGAGCCTGGCGCCCCCGCGCCCCGCGCTGCTCGCGGCGGTGGGGCCGCGCTGGCTCAACTACCGCTTCTCCCTGGTGGACCGGGAACTCGCCGCGCGCGTCCATCGGGACGGCCGTCTGCTCTCCGTGTGGACGCCCGACACCCGCCGTTCCCTGCGCCGGCTCATCGGCTTGGGCGTCGACTCGATCACCACGAACCGCATCGACCTCCTGACCGCGCTGCGCAAGGAGGGCTGAGCCCCCTCTCCCCCGAGCGCCCCCGGGCGCTCACATCGCAGGCGCAGCCCAGGGGTTGGGGCCGATCTCCGCCAGCCGCAGGATCTTCCTGCGCACGACGTACAGCGGGACGACCCCGAACACGCCGAAGGACATGTCGATCACGCTCCACCAGACGGGGATGCCCCGGATCGGTCCGCAGATCAGCGCGAGCGGGACGATCCCGGCGCAGGCGATCATCGCGAACTCCACCACCCACACGTTGCGGACCGGGTCGCGATAGGGGCCGTAGAAGGCGACGGCGATCACGAGGTGGGCGAAGGCCAGCCAGTCGGTGCCGTAGAGGAGGAACGGGTAGTCGGCGTCGGCGGTGTCGAGGCCGCGCCGCACCCGCTCGATCCACTCCATCGCGCCGGGCAGCCGTTCCGGCACGGACAGCGCGCGCAGCAACTCCTCCGTCCAGCGCAGTTCATGGACGAGCGGGAAGGCCGTGACGCCGCTGAGCACCAGACAGACGACGAAGACGGCCAGCCAGACACGAATGCCCTTCACCAGGGCGGCTCTGTCGCTCATGGCGGCAGCGTACGCTGAAATTGAACATGTTCAAAACATGATTCGCCAACGCCCGGCGGCATGTGACCGGGCGGCGGGCGCGGACGGCCGCACGCGTGCAGGCGTCAACGGCTCCTGGTCGCGGCGGACGGCGCGGCGGACTGCTCGATCGTCCCCGAGGGAGCGGGCCGGACCCCGGCCTGCGACGACGACGGCGGTGACTGCGACTGGTCGGAGCTACGGGCGCCGGTGGAGGCAGCGGTGTCGGTGCGAGCAGTCGGGACCCGGGCGTCCGATGCCCGGGGGTCCGGCGCCCGGCTCTCGGCCGCCCTCTCGGTAGGGTCCTCGGCCACCGGGCTCTGCGGTGGCGTCGGGACGGGCACACTCGCCGGTCCGCTCATCGGGGGCGGCGCGAGCGGGATCGCGGGCCGCGGCGGCCCGGACGCGGCCGGACGCAGCGGCAGCAGGACGGCGAGCACGGCGACGGCGCAGGTGGCGCCGGCCGCAGCCGCGGCGCGCAGGGTCCGGCGGCGGCGCGCACCTCGGCGGATCCTCTCGTAACTTCCGGCGGGCGGCGCGAGACGACCGGAGGCTGGCCGCAGAACGACGGCGAGGGGGTCCTCGGGGGCGAGGTCCGGGCTGCCGTCGTCGAAGCCGTCGTCGGAGTCGTCAACGGGCGTGATCAAGGCTTCTCCTCAGGTGGGCGCGGAGCAGTTCGCGGGCCGCGTGCAGATCGGCCTTCACGGTCCCTTCCTTGCGCCCGGTCAGCGCGGACACCTCCCGGATCGGCATGTCAGCGTAGTAGTGCAGCAGGATGGGAACGCGCAGCCGGTCGGGCAGGGACTGCACGAGCATCCGCACCGAGGGGTCGGCCGGTTCGGCGGACGGGGCGAGCGCGGCCTCGGCGGTGGCGCGGCGCACGGCCCGGCGTTCCCGCTCGAGCTTGCGCCAGTGATCGCGGACGAGGTTGGCGGCGGTGACGAAGAGGAAGCCCTGGGGCTCCGCCACCGACGTCCAGCGGGCCCACAGCCGGGTGAACGCCTCCGACGCGATCTCGTGCGCCGTCTCGTCGTCGTCGACGAGACGGCGGCACCAGCCGGCCAGGCGTGGATAGAGGGCGGCGAACAGCTCGGACGCCGCCCTGTCGCGCGAGCGTGACCGTTTCAACGTTCTCCCGCAGAGCTGCTCGAGCCGCTCGACGCGACACCCGACCCGGTCTTCGACCCCGCGCTCGACCCCGTGCTCGACCCCGCGCTCAGCGCGGCGAAGACGATCACGTTGTCACGGTATCCGTCGCCGCTACGGGGGCCGCCGCAGGTGATGAGACGCAGTTCGGGGCGGTCCACGTTCCCGTAGACGTCCTCCGTCGGAAAGCGCGCCTTGTCGACGGTACGCACCTCGGTGACCGCGAACTCGGCCGTCGTGCCGTTCTCCAGACGCGCCGCGATCCGGTCGCCGGCACGCAGCCGGTTCAGGCGGCGGAAGACGCCGTCGCCGTACCGGCCGACCGTGACGTGACCGAGGATCACCGACGGCCCCGTCTGCCCCGGCGTCGGCGAGTGCTCGTACCAACCCGCCCGGTCGTGCCGTTCGACGGGAGGCACCTGGACGCTGCCGTCGGCGGCCAGCCCGAGCCGCATGACCGGGGTGTCGACGCCGATCGCCGCGATCCGCAGCCCGACCGGCGCCGACCGGGCGAGCGGACGTGACGCCGCCCGCCCGGCGGGCCCGGGGGAAACCGAGGAGACGGCGGGGACCGGGCCGGCCGTGGAGGCGTCCGCCGACGGCCCGGCCGTCGAGCCGCCGGCACAGCCCGTGAGCAGCAGCACGGCCAGGGCCGTCAGGACCGGGGCGCGCCTGGAGAGCGGGTTCATGCGCCGGACGCCCTCCGGCGGCGTACGACGAGGAAGACCGCTCCGGCCGCCGCGGACGCCGCGGCCGCGCCGCCGATCAGTGCGCCGTGGTTCTCGGACGACGGCTCGGCGACACCGGTGCCGGCCCCGCCCCTGGGCACCACGCCGACCTGGCTCGGCACGGCCGACGGCGTCCGTCCCGACTCGGCGGGAGCGGTGGACGGCATGGCGGTGGCGTCGGCCGGGGCCGGGGAAGCGGCCTGCGCCACTGCGGTGGGCGCCGGGGCGGGAGTCCCCGAGTCGGCGAGTGCGGGCGTCGCGGACGCCAACAGGGCGGCGCCCGCAACTGCCAGGCCGGCCAGGCCCGTTCGGGACATGAGTCGCATGAATCGCTCTCTTTCATCGGTCCGTTGACGGATCGGACGGAGAGACGAGACAGCCCGCGACCGGGTTGTAAAGAGATGGCAAAGCCGCGAGAGCGGAGAGGCCGGCACGACGAACGGCCCCCGGTTCAGGAAACCGAGGGCCGAACTCCGTAGGGGCGCGGGAGACCGCGCGACCGGCGCGACGACTCACCCGCACCCCACCACGACCGGCCGCCCGCACAATCCGGCCGGTCCGCGGAGCGCTACGCGTCCAGGGACGTCATGACGTGCTTGATGCGGGTGTAGTCGTCGAAGCCGTAGCCCGAGAGGTCCTTGCCGTAGCCGGACTTCTTGAAGCCGCCGTGCGGCATCTCGGCGACCAGCGGGATGTGGGTGTTGATCCACACGCAGCCGAAGTCGAGCTTCTTGGACATCCGCATGGCGCGACCGTGGTCCTTGGTCCACACCGAGGAGGCGAGGGCGTAGTCGACGCCGTTGGCCCACTCCACCGCCTGCTCCTCGTCGGTGAAGGACTGGACGGTGATCACCGGTCCGAAGACCTCGTTCTGGATGATCTCGTCGTCCTGCTTCAGCCCGGACACCACGGTCGCGGCGTAGAAGTAGCCCTTGTCGCCGACCTGCTTGCCGCCCGCCTCGACCTTGGCGTGCGCCGGCAGCCGCTCGATGAAGCCGGACACCTGCTTGAGCTGGTTGGGGTTGTTCAGCGGGCCGTACAGCACGTCCTCGTCGTCGGGCTGGCCGGTCTTCGTCTCGGACGCGGCCTTCGCGAGCGCGGCCACGAACTCGTCGTGGATGGACTCCTGGACGAGGACCCGGGTGGCGGCGGTGCAGTCCTGGCCCGCGTTGAAGTAACCCGCGACCGAGATGTCCTCGACGGCCTTGGCGATGTCCGTGTCCTCGAAGACGACGACTGGCGCCTTGCCGCCCAGCTCCAGGTGGACGCGCTTGAGGTCCCTGGACGCCGACTCGGCGACGGACATCCCCGCGCGCACCGAGCCGGTGATGGAGGCCATCGCCGGGGTCGGGTGCTCGACCATCAGCCGGCCGGTGTCCCGGTCGCCGGTGACGACGTTGAAGACGCCCTTGGGCAGGATCGAGCCGACGATGTCGGCGATCAGGACGGTGGACGCCGGGGTGGTGTCCGAGGGCTTGAGGACGACCGTGTTGCCCGCGGCGATCGCCGGGGCGAACTTCCACACGGCCATCATCATCGGGTAGTTCCACGGCGCGACCTGCGCGCAGACGCCGACCGGCTCCCGGCGCACGATCGAGGTCATGCCGTCCATGTACTCGCCGGCCGAGCGGCCCTCCAGCATCCGGGCCGCGCCCGCGAAGAAGCGGATCTGGTCGACCATGGGCGGGATCTCCTCGGAGCGGGTGAGCCCGACGGGCTTGCCCGTGTTCTCCACCTCGGCCGCGATGAGCTCCTCGGCGCGCTCCTCGAAGGCGTCCGCGATCTTCAGCAGGGCCTTCTGACGCTCGGCGGGGGTCGTGTCGCGCCAGCCCGGGAACGCCTCGGCGGCGGCGGCCATCGCGGCGTCGACGTCCGCCGGACCGGACAGCGGCGCGGTCGCGTACGCCTCGCCCGTCGCCGGGTTGACCACCTCGGTGGTCCGTCCGTCGGCGGCGTCCCGGAACTCGCCGTGGATGTAGTTGCGCAGACGACGCAGCTCGGTGCTCACTGCCGGCCTCCTGATCGGATTCTTGCTTCTGGGGTGTCCATGTACTGAGACACCACCCTAATCCGCCCGCCCACGTTTTCAACACCCCCGATCGGGCCTCGACTGCGGAATCCGCAGATATCGCTCACGTAAACAACGAATTTCATCGCCTCGACCTTGCGGAACTGTCGACCTGTCGTGCACAGTGACGTCGTGGCCAGTCGAAGCGCAGAGCACAGGGACTCCCGCGAGTCCAGGAACGGCAGCACCCCCCACCTGGACTCCGTGAGCCTCGCCATCATCGAGCAGCTCCAGGAGGACGGCCGCCGGCCGTACGCCGCGATCGGCAAGGCTGTCGGCCTGTCGGAGGCGGCCGTGCGCCAGCGCGTCCAGAAGCTGCTCGACCAGGGCGTGATGCAGATCGTCGCCGTCACCGACCCCCTCACCGTGGGCTTCCGGCGGCAGGCGATGGTCGGGATCAACGTCGAGGGCGACGTGGAGTCCATCGCGGAAGCGCTCACCGACATGTCCGAGGTCGAGTACGTGGTGATGACCGCGGGCTCGTTCGACGTCCTCGCCGAGATCGTCTGCGAGGACGACGACCACCTGCTGGACGTCATCAACAAACGCATCCGGGCACTGCCCGGCGTGCGCTCCACCGAGAGCTTCGTCTACCTGAAGCTGAAGAAGCAGACCTACATGTGGGGAACCCGATAACCGTGAGGACCCGATAACCGTGAGCACCAAGGACCTCAGCCGCACCGCGTACGACCACCTGTGGATGCACTTCACCCGCATGTCCTCGTACGAGAACTCGCCGGTACCGACCATCGTCCGGGGCGAGGGCGCCTACATCTACGACGACAAGGGCAAGCGCTACCTCGACGGCCTCGCCGGCCTGTTCGTGGTGCAGGCCGGCCACGGACGGGTGGAGCTCGCCGAGGCGGCCTCCAAGCAGGCCCAGGAACTCGCGTTCTTCCCGGTGTGGTCCTACGCCCACCCCAAGGCCGTGGAACTCGCGGAGCGGCTGGCGCACCACGCGCCGGGCGACCTCAACAAGGTCTTCTTCACCACCGGCGGCGGCGAGGCCGTGGAGACCGCCTGGAAGCTCGCCAAGCAGTACTTCAAGCTGACCGGCAAGCCGACCAAGTACAAGGTCATCTCGCGCGCGGTCGCCTACCACGGCACCCCGCAGGGCGCCCTGTCCATCACCGGCCTGCCGGCCCTGAAGGCCCCCTTCGAGCCGCTCGTCCCGGGCGCGCACAAGGTACCCAACACCAACATCTACCGCGCCCCGATCCACGGCGACGACCCCGAGGCCTTCGGCCGCTGGGCCGCGGACCAGATCGAGCAGCAGATCCTCTTCGAGGGCCCGGACACGGTCGCCGCGGTCTTCCTCGAGCCGGTCCAGAACGCCGGCGGCTGCTTCCCGCCGCCGCCCGGCTACTTCCGGCGGGTGCGCGAGATCTGCGACCAGTACGACGTGCTGCTCGTCTCGGACGAGGTCATCTGCGCCTTCGGCCGCCTCGGCACGACGTTCGCCTGCGACAAGTTCGGCTACGTCCCGGACATGATCACCTGCGCCAAGGGCATGACGTCCGGCTACTCCCCGATCGGCGCCTGCATCATCAGCGACCGGCTGGCCGAGCCGTTCTACCAGGGCGACAACACCTTCCTGCACGGCTACACCTTCGGCGGCCATCCGGTCTCGGCCGCGGTGGGCCTGGCCAACCTGGACCTGTTCGAGCGCGAGGGCCTGAACCAGCACGTCCTCGACAACGAGGGCGCGTTCCTGTCCACGCTCCAGAAGCTGCACGACCTGCCGATCGTCGGCGACGTCCGCGGCAACGGCTTCTTCTACGGCATCGAGCTCGTGAAGGACAAGGCCACGAAGGAGTCCTTCAACGAGGAGGAGACCGAGCGCGTCCTGTACGGCTTCCTCTCCAAGGCCCTGTTCGAGAACGGCCTGTACTGCCGGGCGGACGACCGAGGCGACCCGGTCGTCCAGCTCGCGCCGCCGCTGATCTCCAACCAGGAGACGTTCGACGAGATCGAGCAGATCCTGCGCGCCACGCTGGCGGAGGCGTGGACGAAGCTGTGACGCCCGTTACGTCCGTTACGTCCGTTGCATCCAAGACATCCGTAACGTCCGTGACGTAGCCTGATCAGCTGATCAACACCGGCCCCGGAGTCTGCCGTTCGAGTGAGAAACGGCGGTCCGGGGCCGTGTGCTGTCCGGCCTCCCGCCGTCGCCTGCCTAGCGTGCCAGTGACCGATCGGCCCTGCCTTCGTTCCCCCGCTCGGGGGATCGGCACGGGAACCACAGATCTGAACCGAGGTGTACGCCCATGGAGGCCCCGCCGGACAACGACGTGCTCTGGGCACGCTCCCTGCACTTCACACACCCCGACGGCTCCCCCGGGCTGACCGGGGTCTCGATGGGTGTGCGGGAGGGCGAGATCCTCGCCGTCAGCGGGCCCCGCGGCAGCGGCAAGACGACGCTGCTGCGCTGTCTGTCCGGCCTCGCCTCCGCCCGCAGCGGCGAGGTCTGGTTCAACAGCGTCCCCGTGCACACCATGGGCACGTCGGCCCGCGAACGGCTGCGCCGGGACCGCTTCGGCTGGATCGACCCGGTCCCCCTCCTCGTCCCCGAGCTGAACGTCTGGGAGAACGCCGCCCTGCCCCTCATGCTGCGCGGCACCAGCCGGCGTCGGGCCAAGGTCGCCGCGCTCGAATGGCTGGAACGGCTGGACATCGGCGACCGCTGCCGGCTGCGCCCGCACGAACTCACCCAGGCCGAGCGGCAGCGCGTCTGCATCACCCGGGCCCTGGCCCCGGCTCCCTCCGTCCTCTTCGCGGACGAGCCCACCGCGCCGCTGCACCGTGCGGACCGCGCCCATGTCCTGCGTACCCTGACCTCGGCCGCCCGCTCGCACGGCATCACCGTCGTGCTCGCCACCCACGACACGCAGACCGCGGCCCTCGCGGACCGCACGGTCGCCCTCCTGGACGGGCGCCGGGTCAACACGGTCCATCTGCCGCCGGTCACGGAGCCGGAAGGCCGGGAAGCCGCGTGCTCGCTCGCCGTCTGACCCGCAGCGCCCACCCCGCCGTCCAGCTCCGCCGACTCTTCGTCGCGGCGGCCTCGGCGGGCACCGGCTTCCTCCTGCTGAGCACCCTCGGCCACGCGCTCACCCACCCCGAGGCGTCGGCGTCCGCCGCGCTCCGGCTCGCCTGGTGTGCGGCGCCGCTGGCCGCCACCGTCTACTTCGCCAGAGCGGTCGCCCGCACCGACCCCGGCACGCGCCCGCGTCCCGGGCTGGCGGCGATCGGCCTGGGGCCGACCCGCCTGATGATCGTGTCGGCGACGACGACGGCCCTGTCGACGCTGCTCGGCTCCATGCTGGCCCTGCTGCTCTTCCTCCACCTCCGCGGCGACCTCACGGGCATGCCGTTCGACGGGGCGGCGAGCGACTTCCTCGCGGCGAGCCGGCCGCTGCCCCTGCCGGCCGCGCTGACCCTCCTCTCCCTGGTCCCGGCGGCCTCGTCCGTGGCCGTCGCGCTGATGCTCCGGCCGAGGGACGCGCACGTGGCGGCCCACGCGACCCCGAGACTGCTCGGCCGCTTCACCGCGCCCGGCGCGAAGGGCCGGGGGGAGAGGTTCGGCGCGGTCGGGAGATACGGCGCCAACCGCACGACGTCGTCCCGCGCACCCCGCGCCTCCCGCGACGAGGAGCCCCGCGCCGACGCTCGGACCGCCGACGGTCAGGACGCCCGGGTCCTGACCGACGACGCCGCCCGGACGACGGACGGCCTCGACGCCCCGAGCGCGCACGAGCACTCCCACAGCCGGGCGGACGAGAGCCGGGCGGACGAAGGCCGGGCCCGCCGCGCACCCGGCGACCGCGCCGGACCCGACGACCGGACCGCCACCGGCGCGGGCGCCGACGACGCCCAGGACGCGCTCCGCCGCACCGTCCCCTCCGCCGTCGGCCGAAGCGCCCGGACGGTGACCGAACGCCTCGGACGTCCCGGCGGTCCGGACACCCGCCCGGCGAACGGCACAGGCGCCGGGCCCGCCGAAGACCCGGGCGACCGGCCCGAGAACGGACGGCCCGAGCACGCACGGCCCACGAACGGACGCCCCGCCGACGGCGACCACACGGAGGAAGGCGACCACACGCAGGACGCGGCCGACCCTGGACTCCGCCTCCCGCAGAACCCCCCTGCCCCCGACCCGACCGCCCTCCCCTGGGGCGCCGCGCTCCTCGCCGCCGGCCTGGCGGTGGAGGGCTACGCGAGCCGGACCGCCGACGGCGGCGGGCTCCCCCTGCCCGGCGGTCTGCCCGAGGGCCCCGCCGCCGTGTTCCTCGGCTGGGCTCTCACGGTCGTGGGCCTCGCCCTCGCGGGCCCGGGTCTCACCCATCTCTGCGGCCGCCTGCTGCAGGCGGTCCGTCCCGGCGCCCTGCGGCTCCTCGCGGGCCGCGGGCTGATGCAGGAGGCGTCCAGGATCGGCCGCCCGCTGGGCGTGGTGTGCGCCGTGGCCTCGGGCGCGTACACGATGGCCGCGCTGTACGACCCGGCAGACCCGTCCTTCGGCCCTCTGTCCACCCTGGGCGCCGCGGTCGTGGCGGGCTGCACGGTGGCGACGCTCCTGACCTCGGCCGTGGAGGCGAGGCAGGCCCGTGCCGACACCACCGCCGCCCTGCTGCGCCTCGGCGCCCCGGCCAAGATCCTGCGCAGCGCCGCCGCCCTGCGCACCGGCGCCCTGCTGGCGCTCTTCGGCCCGCTCACCCTGGTCGTGGCAGAACTCGCGGCGCTCCCGCTGGTTCGCTGAGACGCCGTCCCGAAAAAACCTCCCGCACCCCCGATGAGTTCGCCGCGACGCTCCGGTCTACCCCACCGAACAGCACATCCGAACGACACGAATCCCTTGGGAGAGCGCGATGACCACCCCGGCCTACCAGCAGATGATCTTCGTGAACCTGCCCGTGAACGACCTCGACGCGTCGAAGAAGTTCTTCACGGAGCTCGGGTACGGGATCAACCCGCAGTTCAGCGACGACAACGCCGCCTCCGTGGTGATCAGCGACACGATCGTCGCGATGCTGCTCACCAAGCCGTTCTACTCGACCTTCACCAAGAAGGAGATCGCGGACTCCTCGAAGACCAGCGAGGTCCTCATCGCGCTGAGCGCGCAGAGCCGCGAGAAGGTCGACGAGCTGGTGGACCGCGCGCTCGCCCTCGGCGGCTCCCCCAGCGGTGAGACCCAGGACATGGGCTTCATGTACGGCCGTTCCTTCGACGACCTCGACGGCCACACCTGGGAGGTCGTGTGGATGGACCCGTCGGCCGTCCAGGGCTGACCCTCACGCGGTCCCCGGGCCCGCACGCCGGCGCCCGGCACGGGCGGGCGCATCCGACGGCGCCCGCCCGGCCGTTGCTGCGGCGACTCGCCCGGGAGCGGGCTACGACGTCCCGTTTCAGCCTTGTTGACCGGATCGAGGAGGTCCGGGAGGCGCCGAAACGTCTCGGCGGTTAATAAGAGGGCAAAGTCAACGGTCCGGGAGACTCCCCGGATTGACACTTCTTATGAAACGCTTATAGACCTGTGGGTCTGCTGGGGATGGTGACGCACTCGGCTCACCGGGGGCGCCATCTCCCCCTCCACCCCCCGCAGTTGCGCTTCCCGTAAAGGACAAACGTGTCCCTTTCCCGCCGTATCACCGTCCGTTCGGTGCGCATGCTCGGTGTCGCCGCCGCTTCCGCCGCCCTCGCGTTGAGCGCCTCGGGCACCGCGCTGGCCTGCGAGATAGGCGACTTCTCCGCCGCGGCCGCCTGCGACGGCGCCAAGGGCGTCATCACCGTCACCGACAAGGACGCCGCGGGCGTCCCGGCCGTCGTCACCGTCTTCCTCGAGAACAACGGCGCCGACCTGCGGCAGGTCGGCGCGGAGCAGATCGTCAAGGGCTCGAAGAAGGGCGTCACCGTCTCCTTCGCCGAGGACTGGGAGCCGGGCGCGATCTACCGGATCCACGTCAAGGCCGTGAAGGGCAAGAAGGTCCTGGTCGACGCCGACATCAACGCCGGCGAGAACCTGACCACCCCGGCCAAGGCGTGCGCGGCCGACACCTCCACGCCGACCGGCTCCCCCTCCTCGACGCCTTCCTCCACGCCGTCGGACACCGCCCCGCCGCCGGCCGAGACGGCCACCGCCCTGCCGTCGCCGTCCGACTCGGCGAGCGACAGCGCCGCACCCGGCACGCCCGGCGCGCCCTCCGCGAGCAACGCTCCCTCGGCCGCGGTCCAGGAGTCCAACCTCGCCGAGACCGGCGCCAGTTCGAACACCGGCCTGATCGTCGGCGTCGCGGCGACCCTGGTCGTCGTCGGCGGCGGCGCGGTGTTCTTCGGCATGCGTCGCCGCGGGTCCAGCCACCGCTGACCGCACGACGCCCCATGCATGCGGACGGCCCGCCCCTCACCGGGGCGGG